>JAZLEE010000023.1:0-2667 GCA_045615085.1 Candidatus Aphodosoma sp.
AATCGTACAAATATACAGCTTTTTACTGATACAAACAAGTTTTTTCAAATTTTTTCTATCAAAAAATCCTATTCCTCCATACATTTATACCCCCTCTAAAATACAATAACCCCCTCCCTACATTAAATATACTATACAGCAACCTGCAAGCAACCCTCACCCTACCTTCGAAACACCCTCTAAAATACAATAAGCCCCCCCTCTCAACACCCAACTTTTTACTAAAAAAATTTAAACATTTGCCTATATAAAGATTTTGTTGTAACTTTGTAGATTAAAAACAAAAACAATATATGGATAACTATTTCAAACACGAATCGGCATACGTCGATGAAGGTTGCGTGATTGGCGCAGGCACCAAGATATGGCACTTTTCGCACATCATGAGCAACTGCGTGATTGGCGAATGTTGCAATATCGGACAAAATGTAGTCGTATCGCCCGACGTAAAACTCGGTCGTAACGTAAAGATACAGAACAACGTAAGCGTCTACACTGGCGTTATCTGCGAGGACGATGTATTCCTCGGACCATCAATGGTCTTCACCAACGTAATTAATCCGCGCAGTGCCGTTGCTCGCAAAAACGAATATCGCCCTACTATCCTTCACCGTGGAGCATCTGTTGGCGCCAACGCCACCATCGTGTGTGGCAATGAAATAGGCGAATACGCCATGATTGGCGCAGGAGCCGTAATCACCAAACCTGTGCCTGCCTATGCCCTAGTTGTTGGCAATCCTGCACGTCAAATCGGTTGGGTCAGCGAATATGGTCACCGCCTCAACTTCAACTCCGATGGCATTGCCATTTGTCCCGAAACCAACCAAGAATACAAATTCGAAAACAACTCTGTAAAAAGAATAAAATGATCACAATAGCCTTTGATGCAGATGACACCCTTTGGGACAACGAAATCTACTTCCGCGAAAGCGAACGCCAATTCTGCAAACTGATAAATAGTCACGATCCCAACCTCACCGAAAAAGAAATTATGCCCATCCTCTTCGACAACGAAGTGGGCAATCTTTCTATATATGGTTTTGGTGTCAAAAGTTTCGTGCTCAGCGCAATAGAGGCAGCAGGCAAACTGCTCAACAACGATGTTCCCTACTCCATAGTCTCTAGCATCGTGCAAATCGGACGCGAACAACTCATGAAACCTGTCACTCTACTTGCCGACGTAGAAGATACCCTCAAACAACTGAAAGAGTCTGGCAAATACCGCCTCGTTGTTGCCACCAAAGGCGACCTACTCGACCAAGAGAGCAAAATCAAACGCTCAGGACTTGAGCAATACTTCGAACGCACTATCATCATGAGCGACAAGCGCGAAGAGGACTACCGCAAAATGATTAAATCGCTCAATTGCAAACCCGAAAAACTAGTGATGGTGGGCAACTCATTCAAATCCGACATCCTACCCGTAGTCAACCTCGGAGGTCGTGGCATCTACATCCCCTACCACACCACCTGGGCACACGAAGTAGTCGAAACTATTGAACACGAACGAATTACCGAAATAACACGTCTAAAAGAAATATTAGAATTATTATGAAAAAACATCTTATTTTACTGCTCATGGCTATAATGTTCGTAGCATGTGGCAACAACAAAAAATCAACTACTGGCACCGCTCAAAATGATTATGACTGGATGGGTAGTTACACCAACGACACTATCACATTCATACTAAAAGACAAAGGCGTGTGTGATGTCGTCACTGCCAAAACCACACTCCCTGGTTGCGACTACTCTTGGGATGTCGATGGCAACAACATCTGCATCGTAGATGCCGACCACAACATCTATCTGCTCGAAATGCACGATGGATATATGACTTCTAACACAGGTTCTAAATTTACCAAAATAAAATAATGAATATAAAAGAGATACGTATCGAAGATTTTGACTACGCCCTCCCCGACGAGCGCATAGCAAAATATCCATTGGAAGAGCGCGACAGCTCTAACCTACTCTATTGGCGCAATGGAACAATCGAAAAAATGCATTTTTACGATTTGCCAGACCTATTGAGTCGCGAACATCTGTTGATATACAACAACACAAAGGTGATTCAAGCACGACTACACTTCCAAAAAGAAACCGGTGCAACTATCGAGATTTTCTGTCTCGAACCACACTCTCCTGCCGACTACAATCTTGTTTTCCAAGAGAATAAGTCGTGCGTATGGAAGTGTCTCGTAGGAAATTCAAAGAAATGGAAAGAGGGTGCACTCAAACAAACTATGAGCATCCGCAACATCTTATTCGAACTCCGTGCCGTTCGCATCGAAAGTGCCAACGAAGGCATGTCGCACCTCGTTCGCTTTGAGTGGGACAACGAAGATATTCTCTTTTCCGACATACTTAGCCACTTTGGCGAATTGCCTATCCCTCCGTATCTCAACCGCGCAACCGAAGAGAAAGACAAAGAGACATACCAAACCGTATATTCAAAAATCGACGGTTCGGTTGCTGCCCCTACTGCCGGACTACACTTCACAAAAGACGTATTGCGCCGATTGGCTCTCAACGGAGTACGCGAAGACGAAGTGACTCTACATGTCGGTGCCGGAACATTCCAACCCGTTAAATCAGAGGAGATTGGCGACCACCCTATGCACCGCGAAATCATCTCGGTGAGCAAACGAGTGATTGAAAACCTCA
>JAZLEE010000024.1:0-3175 GCA_045615085.1 Candidatus Aphodosoma sp.
ATAGAATGGATCTTCTGGTTGTGTTTTACCTATACTCAATGCGTTCAAGAATGCAAATTTTGGCATCAACGAACTCATCGAATAGTTTGTTGCCATATTTTGATAGTTAGCAAACACAGTATTAAAATCTCCTTTACTATACGCTGCATAAGTATCGGCATAGAGCGAATCTTGCATTGCAAGCATTGCTTTTGTGCGCTCAAGATAGTCGGGTTGCGACAATATCACGGCATATTTGCTCTCTGGATACTCTTCTACTATACGTTTACGATACTCCTCTTGACCTTCGGCATCTTCCATCTTGCCACACACACGATAACTTGAATAATAACCGTCCAACATACGTTTATCTTCACCAAAACGACGTTGAAATTCTTTATAAGTCTCAATAGACATAGGGTAATCATTCAATTTCTCGTCATAAATTCCTGCCATAGCATATAGCGCATCGGCAATAGCCACATTCGACGCCTCTATAGCTGCACTATCTTTTGGTATTTGCGACAAATAATATTCTGGTTTATGATGCGCTGGCACGCCTTGGTCGGATGAGTCTGATAAGTCGGATGAGTCTGACAAGCCCGACTCGTCTGTTGGCTCTTGACCGTCGTCTGTTGACATAGATGCCGTGCTCACTTTATTTGCGCGACGCCAATTGTCTTCCAACACTCTCTTACCCCACTTTTGCTTAAATTGTTGCGCTCCTTGTGTTTTCAATTGGTCGTTATAGAAGTACCAATCTTTCGCTCCGCCTCCCAATGTTGGCAACGACATACTCGGACGCGTCGACTCTGCCAAACCTTTCGTCTCTGCCTCTTTTGCCAAACGCGCTGCCTCTTCTTCCTCTTTCTTCACATCTTCAATTATCTTTTCTACTATTTTCAACTGCTCCTCTTCTGTCAAAGTCGAAAGATGTTGCAAACTATCTTGCAACTCTACTGTATTATAATGCACTGCCAATTCGCCCAATGTTTCGCCCAACAATGTCACTCGCTTATAATCAGGATGCTCTGTTTTGATTATTCCCGATGCCTCTTGATAGCAAGGATGCGCATCAATATACTCTTTTTGTGAATAATACAAATCACCAAGTGTAATCAACACATCGGCTTTCTCCACTCCGCCACGCGTACTCTCTTCTATTGCTTTTTTATATGATTCAATAGCCTTAGTCGTATCATTATGAGCAAGATAAATATTTCCTACCACAGTATATATCTGGTCCTTATAATCTTTGTTGTTCGAATTCTTAGCCATTCGCTCCAATCGTTTCACGTTTTTCGACCAACTCTCTGTGTTGCACTGCAACATCATCAGTTTAGCATTAAATTCCATCACATAATCTTGCGACTGACGCGCTGCCAATTTGAAGCACAACGAAGCCTTATCTATCTGATTTTGTTCTATATACAATTGACCCAAAAGGTAATTCATGCGCGATGAATTATATTTATTCATCTCTTTCTTCACTGCCAATTGCATATAAGGTATTGCCTCTTTGTAGTTTTTATCCTTCAACAACAAGAATGCCTTCACCTCGGCATAATCCGCATTCAATCGCTTCACTACGTCATTCTCCTTGATTTCATCAAACACTTGCCATGCTTCGTATATCCAATCCATCTCACCGTATGCGCGCGCTTGCCATATACGCGCCTCACACACAATCTCTAGGTCCGATGGATAATGACGTTGAATATATCCAAACGTAGATGCCGCGCCAAGAAAATCCCCCTTATGCAATTCCGACTTACCCAACAAAATCCAAGCCTCTTTCACTCCATGCACAAACTCCTCTTGATTGTAGAAATACTGATATTTAGGGTCTTTCCATTTATCTTTATTTCGCTTTGGCTTTTTCACAATAGAGTGTTTTTTTATCGCCTTACGACACTTCTCTATCGCACGCTCCATCTGCGACGCAGCCACAGTCTGATTTGCCTTGTAACTAATAGGATACATCTCTATCAATTGCGTGAAATCATCCTTCGCGCCCTTACTTATTGCCTTTTGTCCCTCTATATAAGCATTCTTCGCATTAAACCCTACATTATATTTCGTACACATCTCATGATAACCACGCGTCGCCTTAGTGTTCTTCTGAGTCGAACACCCCGTGATTATCACCACCATTGCCAATATGTATAATATCTTTTTCATTCTCTTTATTAACGTAAATTTTTCAGTTTTATTATAACCTACAAATTTACAACTTTTTTCTCACACGACCAAAAAGTCCACCTGAAAAATGGGAATTTTCGCAAAAAGTCCGCCTAAAAAGTATAAACTTTCACAAAAAGTCGTCCTAAAAAATGTAACTATTACTGATTTCCAATATTTTAAACAAAGTATATCAATTATTCCCACTTTTTTTTGTATCTTTGCATCTCTATACACTATACACTAAATTTTATATACCGAATATTCCAATGTCCCACAACATACACACTCTTAGCAACGGCATTCGCATACTGCATCTACCTGACAATATGCCTATTACCTATGTAGGCGTAGCCGTAGATGCTGGCACGCGCGACGAACTACCCGACGAAAGCGGTATGGCGCATTTTGTCGAGCATCTCCTATTCAAAGGCACCAAACGTCGCCGTTCTTGGCATATTATCAATCGCCTCGAGAGTGTTGGCGGACAACTCGACGCTTATACTACCAAAGAGGAGACCTACATCTATGCCACTGTGCCAAACGAATATACCGACCGCGCACTCGAACTTTTGGCCGATGTAGTGCTCAATTCTACATTCCCTGATAATGAAATCGAGAAAGAGCGTGACGTAGTGCTCGACGAAATCCAAAGTTACAACGACTCACCATCCGAACTTATCTACGACGAATTCGAAGAACTCCTCTTCCCTCACGACCCTATCGGACGCAATATCCTCGGCTCAGAACAAAGCCTCGAATCTTTCGATTCCAACAAAATACGCTCTTTCGTTCGCCGCAACTACACACCCGATCGCATGGTCATCTTCGCCTTGGGCAACATCAATTTCGATTGGCTTATCAAACGCGTCGAAAAATATTTTATTGCAAATGGAGATGAAACTCAAATTCTCAATTCTCAATTCTCAATTCTCAATTCTCCATCCATCATTCGCCAAAAACCAAAAGATTACACCCCCGCCCACCGCACCACCCCTCGCGACACCTACCAAGC
>JAZLEE010000025.1:0-29326 GCA_045615085.1 Candidatus Aphodosoma sp.
ATGGAACACAAACAAGAAATCATCAACACCCGAGTGGGTGGTTTAGGCTCAAGCGATGCAAAAATGGTTGTCGGCATCGCAGAAAGAGGAACTCTCAACTATGCAGACAAAGAACGTATTGCAGTGATGCTGGGACTTGCCGAAAAAAGACAAATCACAAGCAAGGCTATCGAGCTCGGCAACATCATCGAGGATGCTGTATTTGAGGCGTTCAAAACGCAATTTGGCGAAAGCATCACATCAAATCCTCGCTACACAATGGAAATTCCAAGCATCACCTTTAGGGTTAGCAATCACATTGACTTTGAGATTAGCACACCGAATGAACTGATATGGGTAGAGCATAAGTCAACCATACATGGCATCAATCAAGCTCTCGATAGTTACAAACATCAGCTTGCTTGGCACGCAATGCTCGGGCAAGACAAAGCACAGGCAGAAGGCAAGAAATTCAAACTCCTTCTCTCACACTATGACACTAACGATTTCGATGGCGAATTCAACGCAGATAAATTGAGCATCGTGGAGGTTACTCCTAATGCTCACCTAATAGATAAAATATGCAAGGGTCTGCTCATAATTAACGAGCAGATACCTACATTCGAATGGCAGAAGGATGAAGGCATCCTGCACGCATCATCACTGCCAGCCGAAATCAACGACAAATGCGAAATGATGGCAGACCACCTTCGCAAAATCAAAGAACTCACTGAACAGGTCGATGCCTTTAAGTCGAAGATGTGCGAGTTGATGGTGGCGAACAATGTCAAGTCGATTGTAACCGATGCATTCAGTATCACACTTGTCGAGCAGTCAGTGTCGACAACCTTCGACAAGGCAAAATTCGCCAAAGAGCATCCCGATATGGTGGCACAATATGAGAAAAAATCAATTAGAAAACCTTATGTAACTATTAAAATTTAAGTAATATGACAACACAAGCAACAACACAACAAGTCCAAAAAAGCCCTATTCAAGTGTTCACAGGAATACTCAATCACCAATCAATGCAAAAATATTTGCTTGAAACTTTAGGCGACAAAAAACAAGAATTCGTGGCTAACATCACCACCCTCGTAAGTAACGATGTCAAATTGCAAGAATGCGAAGCAAAGAGTGTTATTTTTTCGGCACTGAAGGCAACCGCTCTCGACCTACCTCTCGACCCAAATCTCGGGATGGCGTATGTGATACCTTTCAAAAACACAAAGAAGGGCATCAAAGAGGCGCAATTTCAAATCGGTTACAAGGGGTTTACCCAGCTTGCTATTCGTAGCGGTCAATTCAAGACTATCAATGTGCGTGATGTGCGTGAAGGAGAAATTGTAGGCGAGGATTTCATCAGTGGCGAAATGCAATTCAAATCAGTAGAAGATAGAGAGAACAAGAAGGTGGTCGGCTATGTTGCATATTTCCGCCTGATTAATGGATTTGAAAAGATGTCCTATTGGAGAGTGGAAGAACTTGTTAAGCATGCGGAAAAATACTCTCAAACATATACATCACAATATCAAAACGTGAGAGATAGTAGCAAGTGGACTACTGACTTTGACGGCATGGCAAAAAAAACGGTTATCAAGTTGCTCCTATCGAAATATGCTCCTCTCTCAATCCAAATGCAGTCGGCAATCAAAGCAGACCAAGCAGTTATTACCGAGCAGGGCGAGCAATATATCGACAATGAGCCACAACCAACACAAGTGACTATCGCGCCTGACCAAGCGAGCAAGGCAACTGACCTGCTCAAAGGGGCATTCGATGCCGAAATAATTGAAGAAACCAAAGAACAACCAAAAGACACATTATTTGAGTAATGGCAAACGCCTTCTACATACTAAACGAATGGATAACTGACTATAAATTGAGTGGTAATGACTTGCTAATCTTTGCACGATTGGCGAGCTTTACCACCAATGTAGGCGGTTACAATGGGAGTATCGAATGGCTCGGGCATAGTGTCGGGACAACCAAGCGAACTGCAATCAATATACTCGAAAAACTCGAAAAAAATGGGAAAATTGAACGAGGCGATGGAATGATAAAGTGTGTATTTCAACCACTCTCACAGGGTGAAAAATCTGCACTAAAAGGTGAAAAAATTTCACCAAAGCGAAAAGGTGAAAAAATTTCACCAAATGGTGCAAATTTTTCCTCAAAAGGTGAAAAAATTTCACCAAAATATAATAAAGAAATATATACACCACTAATAGGTGGTGTAAGTATTATAGAGAGAGGGGAGCAAAACACCACCACCAACACCACCGAATTTTTATTGAAATCTTTTCAATCTAAAATTAGTTCAAAGCAAGACCATGCCTGCATCGCAAAACTTGCAAGTGCGATGACACAGGAGCAAGCAGAGGTATTTGTCGACTACTGCAACGAACGCAAAACAACACTACATCTTGGAGCAATCACGCAACTACAAGATGAACTGCTCCGCAAGGCTTGCGAATGGGATGCACAAGGGCGACCTCGAAAAGCGCAAAAACAGCCCGAACAACCGCCACAACCACAAGTGCAGATGCAACCCCAACCGAAAAACCCCGAAATTGGCGCAAAAGAGGCGGAAATTTACAACTTTAACCAATGGAGGGGACAAGTTATCGACTGCATTAAAAACAACCCGAAATTCGCAAAAAAAACACTAATGCAGATGATGCGCATCACAACACAGGTAACCGACCAATTCCCGACACCTTGCGACCTCGAAATTATTAACCAATACCTAAACGCGATATGATAACGAAACAACCACAAGTCACACCTGCACGCAAGAAAATACCAAATTTGAAATTGAAGGAAATTGTGAGCGACATTGTCGATGCTCCGACAACTGAATGGCAAAGCGGTCGAATAGTATCTCTTGTCGATAGTGACAATTCCGAGATGAAAATGGCATATAACAAGCATGATGCTCGCCTTGTACGCATGTATGGCATGAGCCTATACTGCGAGGCATGCAAAAAATACGATGTCAAACCGACCGATTGCGTCGGCAAGCGCATCGATGATGTCAAGTTCAACCGATGGATTAATCGCTCGCACAAGCTCACTTATAACTATCAATATCGGGAGGAATTCCTCAAACCGATGATGTATAAACTCAACCAGCTATGAAATCAATGTCAAATGCACAATATTCGGCAATAAAGCGAATACTTGCGACATTTGCCGAAATCAAAATCGAAGGCTCGCCATCGGTGCGAGTCCTCAATCAACAACGAATAGCAAAAAAATTATTGAAAAAGTTATAAATTATGGAATACATCGAAAATTTACTAACACTCAAAAAACAAGGCACATTTGCCACTCTTTTGAGTTATTTCAAATCAAAACAAAGATTGCGTGACGAATACACCAAGGCTTGCGAGAAAAACGCAAGGATAAACGACATCATCAAAAAAGCAGAGGTGACAAAATTCGTATTGTGGGAGGACAAAAAAAGTTATGCCGTGACAAAGCAAATCAACTATCGTGACAAGTCAGGTAGTGTGGATATTATCATCAAACGATTTCCAAAGGGCGATGATGCCGAATATGCACAGCTCTGCGCACAAGAATTATATGACAAATTAACTGAAGAAATGTAACACCAAAAATCACGAGCGAATAAAGCCACCGAAGAGGGTGCTGAAATCGTAGTCGCATGGGATAAATGTAGGGAATGAGCCTACAACATAAGTTGCACATGGGTATCAGCCTCATGGAACGGAAAATCGCCAACTCGTCTTGTGTACACGGTCTGATAATCTGGGAACTCGCTCGCTCGTGATTATTAAAAAAAACGAACTATGAAATCCACACTCAACAAAAACTTGGTCTACATCAACTGCAAAGAGATTGAGGTTGAAGGCACTGACTGCAAGGCTATAATTCGGGTGGCGAATTGCGAAGATGGTTACAGGGCGGTGTGCAACTATAAATTCAAAGATTGCTTGAATCAAATGCCTGTAACGCAATTTGTCGAGCCTGTATCAACCGAGCGAGAGGCTATTGCCTCGGCAATCGAGGAAAGACTCAAGAGCATCATTAACCGCAGTGGTGTCAAGGAGAACAAAGAGATAGTTTATTTATTGCACAAGTTACTGCAAGAGTATAATCAATTAAATTTATTTGAAGATGAAAAATATTGAATTATTCAACGACCATTTCCAAAACTACAAAAAATATTTGAATTGCAAAGCACAGCTAATCATTGCGGATGTACCTTACAATATCGGAGTCAATGCTTATGCAAGCAATCCAGCATGGTATAAGGGGGGGGATAATAAAAACGGAGAGAGCGAGCTTGCAGGCAAAGAGTTTTTTGATACTGACAAAGATTTCCGCCCTGCTGAATTTATGCACTTTTGTAGCCAAATGCTCGTGAAAGAGCCAAAGAACGGAGTCAGCGAGGAAGATGCAGAGAACGAAGAAGAAATCAAGAAAATCGGCAACAAGCGCAAATCAACAGCTCCATGCATGATATTATTTTGTGCTTTTGAGCAACTGCATTATTTTATTGAGTTGGGCAAAAGATATGGTTTCAATCATTATATCCCTTTGGTGTTTCGTAAAAATTTCTCAAGCCAAGTATTGAAGGCAAATATGAAAATTGTCGGATGTTGCGAGTATGGCTTGGTTTTATATAAAGATAAATTGCCAAAATTCAATAACGATGGCAGAATGATATTTAACTGCATCGATTGGGTGAGAGATAACGACACACCGAAAGTTCATCCGACACAAAAGCCTGTGCAATTGCTCAAATATCTAATTGAAATATTCACCGACAAAGGCGATGTTGTGATTGACCCATGTGCAGGCAGTGGCTCGACATTATTGGCAAGTGCTCAATGTGGGCGCAGGGCCTACGGATTTGAGATTAAAAAAGATTTCTTCAAAGACGCAAATGAGAAAGTATTACGATTTATTCAACCTAATTTATTTTAATATATTATGAAAATTATCAAAACAATTATCAACAAGTTATTCGCAAAGCCCGAGCGAAGCCCGAGCGAAGCCTATTATTTTAGAGTTTACAGGTGGCAGGCTCGCCTTCCGATGACTGCCTACGAAAAATTAGTTTATGCCTTCATCTATGGCTACAACCAACAAAACAAAGGCTTTTGCTATTCAAGCACTCAACTCGGTGGAGGTGTGTTCGGCATCTCGGCAGAGGCTATCGATGCCATCGTGGGCAAAATGCTCGACAAAGGGTGGCTATTCAAAGACACACAAGGTCTATATTGGTGTGATAAATTCAAAGAGAAATTAACGAAAAAAATGTTGTGACTATGAAAAATCAAGTATTAACTATCAAACAAATGCGACACCTCGAAAAATTGGGTGTTGATACAAGTAAGGCAAAAATGGCTTGGTATGCAACTTACGAAACTAAACTTAATCGGTACAATGAATTAAGAGTCAAGGATGAGGTATATGATAAACACTACCCATCAATTCCAACCTTCACTCTCCAAGATATGTTGGAGATGATATCGGGGTGTTTTAATCACGAATATGAATTTAAGTTTATGTATTATCTTGGCACTTGGTACGCCAAATATATGCCAATGATAGATGATGATGATTGTTTTATAAGTTCAAATACAAATCCATTAACCTGTGCCTACGAAGCATTATGTTGGTTGGTAAAAAACGGAGATTTGAAAGGAGATAACAAATGAAAACAAATGAATTAAAATCAAAGGAAAAATGAAAAGACAACAATACAACAGGCAGACAGCTCGACAAGCGAAACCACAACGAGTAACACAAGCGCAAGTGCGCAAGGCGATGATTGATGAAATCGCAAAAGACAAAGACAAAGTTGCTTTCATTAATGCAAAGCTCGCAAGCGCATACGCACTAATGAGCATCGCAACACTCTATGTCGATGAGATGGCTGACATCCTGCATCAGCATGGAGGCTACCTCCCATTCATCGAAAATCGCATCCGAATGATGAATGGCAACTTTGACGGCTTGCGCAACGAGGTCAACAAACTCTTTATCGATGACGATGGCAAGCGCAGGTTGATGGAAGATATTGCCGAACTGCGAGAGATGCTCGATAAGTATTTCGGTTTTGAGGATGATGAGCCTTGTGGGAATGAAAAATAATTCGTAACTTTGCATCGCATTTGTGAAAATGCGTTCATAAGAAATAATCGTTTCGTGCCTCGATAGTAAAATATCGGGGCTTTTTTTGTATCGTGGACAATCGGTGGACAATTTTTATGATGCAAAAATAGCAAGTCACTTATTTGGAGTAACTTGCTATTAAAGAAATGTACCCCCGCCGAGAATAAAAGTGTGCAATATGATGCAATAAGATGCGATAAGCGAGGCAATAAAATGCTTGTGGCAAGGTCTTTGCTTGTTGCATTGTATCGCAAAAATTTCGCTATTGGTGGACAAATGGTGGACACGAAGCGAAAATTTTTTGTAACTTTGCATCGCACAAATTTATCTAATCTTATGGCAACAATCAAATGGCGATTGTCATCACGCATCAATGCAGATGGCAAGAGCGAGCTGTATCTGCGACTGACTTGTTCGAGGGATTGCAGAGCGAGGGCAGGTAGTGGGATTTTTATCACTGCATCAAAATGGTCGGCAGAGCGAGAGCAACCGAAGAAGGGCATCGATGTTGAATGCCGACAAGTGACCGCCACGATGTCGGAGTTGGAGTCGCACATATTATCGGCACTCGTTGATACCGACACGCAAGAAATTGACTCTGCATGGCTCAAAAAACAAATTGCACGATACCACCACCCGACTATCTATGTCGGCAAGGAGTCGACAAACCTCGTTGAGTGGATGGACTACTACCTCACCATCGCACCGAACAAACAACAGGCGAATGGTCGCAAATTGACTGCTCGCACACTATTCTATTATCGTGACACTCGCAACAAGGTGGTGGCATTCCTTCGGTCTATTGGTCGCAAAGACATACCACTTGCAAAGGTTGATGGCGATTTCTACACCTCATTTGTCGCATATCTACAATCTTTCAACTTTACCAACAACACCATCGGTGGAGTTGTCAAGTATTTGAAGGTATTTTTGAATGCTCTCGACAATGATCGAAAGCAACTCGTTGACATCGGCAAGTTGCGAGTGATGAAAGAAGAGGTCGACAATATCTATCTCAACGAGCAAGAACTGCAACTTATCCACGATACCGAACTACCGCCACACCTCGACCGAGTGAGAGATTGTTTTTTGCTCCTTGCGTGGACAGGCTGTCGATATTCCGACCTTCAACAAATCGACAAATCGAATATCAAAGGCGAGGTGCTATCATTTCGCCAACATAAGACCAACAACCGAGTGGCTATTCCTATACATCCAGTGGTGCGTGAGATATTCGAGAAATATAACTACGAATTGCCGAATGAAATTAGCAACCAAAAATTCAACGACTATTTGAAAGATGTTGCTCGGCTATCGGGCATCACATCAACCGAGAGCAAGACACGCACGGAAGGTGGCAAGCTCACAACTACAAAGAGCGAAAAGTGGCAACTTGTAACATCGCACACAGGGCGAAGGTCATTCGCAACGAATATGTACAAACGAGGACTGCCCTCGATAATGATAATGAGCATAACAGGTCATAAGACCGAGAGCGCATTTCTTAAGTATATCAAGGTGCGACAAGAAGAGCATGCAGAGATGATGGCAGATATTTGGCGCAAAATATACGAATAAATTTCGCTACCTTTGTCAAAAAAAACTATGAAAAAAATGAGTTACTTGAAATAATAGACCTACTCGGTAAGGCTATTGTTGTGGCGGTAAAATATCGCAGATTGAAGGTGTATTTTTGCGTGACAATTTTTATCAACATATTACTAACAATTTCAATTATTTTTTGTATCTTTGCAGAGCTTTAGAGATGAGCCATAAGAATAAATTTGCGCAGAGCGAGAGGGGCAACCTTCTCGCTTTTTTTGTGAAATATTTATTGAAAGTGTATATTTTGCACAATTATAGTGTGTATTTGAAATATTTTTTGTAACTTTGTATTGTATTTGAGAGAGTTGGCACGGCATTTGATTTTTATATGGCAGAAGAAACCAATAAAAATCATAATTTATGGAAAAAATGTTTATCGTTGACGAGCAAACTCTCAACAAATTCGCAGAGAAAATAGTTGCCGATGTATGTGCAAAACTTAACATCGCAGAAGGCTCAACCAAAGGCGAGCAGTACATCAGCCGAAAGACTGCCAGCATACTCCTCGAGCTGGATGAGGCGACCATTTGGAGATATACCAAAGCGGGCATTCTCAAATCTTATCAAGTTGGCAATGCAACTCGTTACAAAAAAAGCGACATCGAAAAAATCATAAAGGAGAAATAATGTACACTCGAGAACAAATATTTGAAAAGGCAAAAGAGGCTATCATGGCGAATAACTTGTTTTTTATTCGTGATGTGGTTGCTTTTTTGCCTATATCTAAATCAAAGTTCTATGAGTTGTTTGATGCCGAAAAAATGGACACAATGGACACCTATAAAGATGAATTATTCGGTGAGCTTGTCGAAATGCTTGAGGCTAATAAGATAAAAACAAAATGCGATATTCGAGCAAAGTTGTATATGGGAGAAAAAGCGAGTGAATTGCTTGCTCTATATCGGATGATATGCACACCCGAAGAGCGAAAAGAAATCAATCAATCATACATTGACCATACCAGCAATGGCAATGAGATTGGCGTAGAGTATAAGCAATTTTTTGAGGAGAATTTCAAAATGGGTATCAAGTGACATTTTCTTTTCATTCATATATCAGCTACATAAATAGTAAATAGTTTCATAATAAGCTACTCGCCTGTCGGGAGATAATGCGAGAGCAAACCGAGAGGCGAAGGGTGAAACCTTCCCTCTTGACACCCGAAAGGTTTTTTCATAGTATTTAAATTAAAGTTTAAGAAATTTGTTTGTAACGAAGGGCGGTGTTGTGAAATACTGCTCTTTTTTGAAAAATATGCAGAGATTACCTATCAACCCGATATACCTCGAGTTCTTCAAGAAGGCAAGAGATGAACATCGAATGATATTGCAAGGTAGCCGAAGGAGTGGCAAGACCATTGCGATATTTCAATTGTTGGAAGCAACTGCATATTGTTCGGGAGTCAAAAAAATACTATGTGTCAATCCATCTTATCCCAACCTTCGAGATTTGCGAGGATGTTTTACAAAGGTCACAGGCATCGAAACTCAAGAATCAAACAAATATGGCATTTATGCGAAGGTAGGGAATTGCATCTTTGAATTCCGTGCTTTCGATATTCCGACGAAGGTGCAAGGTAGCGAGGCAGACATCGTGTATTACAATGAGTGCAATTTGCTCGATGAAACAATGGTCGATGGTTGTAACTTGGGTATTCGTGGCAAGCAGATTTATGACTTTAACCCTGCCAATCGTTTTTGGATTGACAAATTCATCAACGAAAACAACTACCTCAAAACCACTTGGCGAGATAATCCATACCTCCCACCGATGCAACGACAAGAGTTTCTTGATTTGGAGGCACGAGCCGAGCAACCCGATGCAACTACTCGTGACAAGTACATTCGTGACATCTATTGTCTTGGAATTTATGGCACATCAACAGGCGGTTTGATATTTCCAAATTTCAAAATTATCACAACGAGGGAGTATTTCGACATCATGGCTAACGAGATAGTCGGCAACGACTGGGGAGCAAGTGACACAAGCCGAGACCCCGATGTGTTTATTGGCACGAAACGATTAAACAACTGCCTATTCATTCATGAATATCTATATAGCAACTCGATGACTGATTATGATATCGCCAAAGAACTTGATGCACAATTGGAGAGTGGCACGGAGATTGTATTTGAAACTGCAACGAGTGGTATGAAGAGAGTAACTGCAATCAATAGACTTACGAACATTCGGTTGAATTGGCGAAAGGCAACCAAAGGCAAAGGCTCGGTGCTTGCAGGCATCAGAAACCTATCACAATACCACACCATCTACATAACCGACATGTCACCGAACATCAAGCGAGAAATGGAGAATTATTCGTGGGTTGACAATGACAAAGGAGAGCTGATACCGCAAGACAAGTTTAACCACGCAATCGATGCCGTGAGATATGCAGAGGAATTTTATTTATCGAAATATGGAACACAACAATTTCAAACTGATTTATTCTAATTGTGCAATCTGCCGAGAGTGCGAAAATCGCCACGCAGATATGACACTTGATGAGCGAGCAGAGCTTGTCGGATTGACACCTGTGTTGTACCAATACTATCTTGATAAGTGGGTCGAATTTCACTCTATCTTGCAAGTGCGTGAGTTAAATATCTTGCATCACGAATGGGATAGAATGCGAATGAAACAAGAACTCCCGACAATCAATGTCAACGAGCGACCTCGCCATCGGGAGAGTAAATATCATAATGACCTATTGTGTGCGCAGACCTATCACAAGTATTTGCTTGGAGAAAAGAGCGAATTGCAGTCCTCTCGCTTTTGGTATTACATCGAAAGACACCAACAGCTCTATGGTGTCGATAATCAATATACTGCTGTTTTCAACGGCAATCAAGACCGAGTTGTTGCGCTGATGCAATTGCGAGGCGAGAAATCGTATAAATCTGCGCCTTAATTTTTTTTGTTGTCATAATATTAATGTTTCCCCTTGTCACGAGTTGGCGAGGGGTTTTGTTTTGTAAAGTGTTAAAAAGCCACTGACCAACAATGCGTAATTCGTTAATTGGCAGTAACTTTGTATAGAAATTAAAAAACACGCAAAAATATGGGATTTTTTCAAGATATATTCAAGCAAAAAACCAAATTATACACTCAACCGAGAGCATTGCTCGGCACATCATCTATTGCGATGCACAACCGAAAGTATGCCGATATTGTGTTGCAGTCTATCGTGGGGCAGATATTCAATTGTATTGACACAATCTATATCTACAAAAAAGACAATACCCTTGAAACGATGCCTTTTGCGCAGATGCGCGCAATCATTACTCTGCATTTTCGTGAGTTGTTTTGGGATATGTTCGGCAAAGGATATTTCGTGTTGTTGATGCGAGGTGATGAATTCGAGTATTTACCTGCTCGCTATGTGAGCAAAATCGGCAACGATGGATATGTGACAACTGACCTCGAAGGCAGAGTTGAGGCGAGAGTGTTCTACGAAAAAAACTACATCGCAACCAACAAAACGATGTTGCAAGTGTGTCAATCAACACTTGACTACATTGACAATGTTCTCAACACTGCCACCACAGGCAATGCGAAACTCGGCAATGTCACAATCTTAACACCGACAACCAATGCGATGGGTAGCGAGGTGCTCAAGGATAACGAGAAAAAAGAGATTGAAAGACTTATCAGCGAAAGTTATGGTGGTTTGGATAGTCAATCGAATTTGATGCTATTCCCAAATTCACTATCAACCACCACCATCTCTTTTGATTTTGGCAAATTGCAACTCCTTCCACAACTCGAAATGTCGGTCAAAAACCTTTGTGGCTACTTGCAGGTTCCTTATGACATATTGCCTTTGTCGGGTCAATCAACATTCAACAATCAAGAAAATGCCTACTCGATGCTCTATGCAACAGCAGAACGATGGGTGATGGACTTGCAGAGATATTTCGCAGAGTTAGGTGTTGACTTTGAATTTGAATTGAAAGGCAAACCTAACACCGAAAAAGCCAAAGCAGAGCAAGCGAAAAAAGATGCAGTTGCTACAATGGCGCAAGCTGTATCGAGTGGCTTGATGACAATCGAGGAGGCACGAAACGAATTAAAACAACACTATAACATTTAAGGCTATGGCAATAATACCGATTACAACAATACACACTGCGCACAAGGTGCAGAACGCATCGAAGGTCACACACCTCTACTTGTATGGTGACATCGTGGCGGATGCAATGTATGACAATGATGTATCACCGAGCAGAGTAAAGGAGATGCTTGACAAAGCGAGTGATGAAATCGTGGTGCATATCTCATCGTATGGTGGCGATGCGTTTGCAGGCATTGCAATCTACAATTTGCTTAAAGATAGCGGTAAGAAAATCACAACCCAAATCGATAGCATCGGAGCAAGTTCGGCATCTATTATCGCAATGGCTGGCGAGCAGATTATCTTTTCAACAGGCGCACAATTGATGATACACAACCCGTCGACAATGTGTTGGGGCGACAAAGCAGAATTCGAGAAAACAATAGCATCGCTCGACAAATGCAAATCGGCAATCATTGACATCTACAACACGCATGCCGTTGAGGGAGTTGATTATGGCGAACTGATGTCGGCAGAAACTTGGATGAACGCAGAACTTGCAAAAACAATCTTCAACAACATTGCGACAAAAGATGCGCAAGGCAAAGAGGCAATCACTAACCGATTCACAAATCGACAACAACAATTCAATCAAATATTAACCCAAAAAACCAATCCACAACAATGAAAGCAATCTTTAAATCACTCCTCGCTTTCTTGGTGTCAATTCTCCCCGAAGAAACAAAGACCGAAAAAGCAGAGGAAATCGCACAACTCGAAGAGGCTATTGATGCTCTCAAAGAAGAGGGCAACGAGCCAACTAAAGAGGAAGAGGAGAAAATCGAAAACGCACTCAAAAAACTCGCAGAGATGGGCGGTGTTGTCGAAAAACTCCAAAACAAAATGTCAACTATGTCTAACAAACCTAATCCACAACCACAAATGGAAAATCAAGCTCTAAAAACACAAGCATACGAGGACAAATTCCTCAATGTATTGCTAAATCAAGACTTGTCGGCTAAAGAACGCAAAGCACAAATCAAAGCATTGCAAATCGAAAACGGCATCACCGGCGACGAAGTTGCATTCCCTGTTCGCATCGCTGAAGGTGTTCGCTCTCGCGTTATGAACGACACATTCATCTCTAAACTCTATCACTTCGGCAAAGAGGATTTCGATGTGCCTGTAACATTGAGCGAAAACGATGCGAAAAAACACTCAAAAGGTGTCACTAAAACTGATGCAGTTATTGCACTCATCAAAAAGGCTCTCAAATCGGAAGCAGTTTATGCAAAATTGCCTATCGACTACACAACTATGCGTAAAGCATCAGCATCTTTCTATGCATGGGTAATCGACAAGTTGGCTCAAATCGTTATCGAAACTATCGAGAAGGCAGTGCTTGTTGGTGTTGACGGCATCACATCTTTTACAGCTGTGACTAAAGACAACACAAACTTTGCAACATCAGTAACTGCAAGCGGTGAAGGTGTCACTCGCGATGATGTTGTTGCTCTCGTTGATGCTATTCAATATCGTGGCACCGACTTAACTCTCGTGGTTAGCAAACCAACACTCTCTGCTCTCCGTAGAGAAATCGTTGCTACAGGTGGCACTCCTTCATACATCAACAACGCAGACCTCGCACAAATGCTCGGTGTGAACGAAATCATCACTCGTGATTATGTCGCTAAAGCAATCGTATTTGCACCTTCTGCTTATGGTATCGTAGGCGACACAGCTCCTGAAAAAATCGAGCAATACGACATCAAAGTCAATGCTCAAGAAGTTGAACTTGTTGGTATCTTCGGTGGTGCTCTCGTTGAGCCAAAATCAGCATCTTACTTGGCATAACATAACACTCCTCACCGCACTCGCTAAAATGTTACCTTCGCAGAGGTTGGCGGTGGGGGTGTTTACTTATTCGTTAAACAATTAAATCCAAATAAATATGGCACTTTGTGATATATTAATCGATGCGAATATCCAAGCATCTTGCGACAACCCAATGTTCGGTGGTTACGAGCAACTCGGTTGGATTATCAACAAGAGCGATGTGGCAACAACTACCATCGAGGAAGGTGTTGTATCTGCAATCTCGTTGAAGGAAGGTGCGAAAGCATACCAAATTCAATCGGTCGGCTCACAACCAACTCCGACAACTCAAACCTTTGTAAAGGGTAATTTCGCAAACAAATGGAACAATGTTGTAACAATGACACTCCTCGACAATGGTGTTGATGCGTACAACAATGTGATTAAACCGATGGCATCGGGAGCAAAATTCGTGGTAATTCTCGAGCACTCTCGCAGAAATGCCGACGGCACACCTCTCTTTGAGGTATTCGGTTTGTCTAAAGGTTTAACCCTTCAAGATGGCGCAAGCCGTGAGGAATACAACGAGGATTTGGGTGGCGGTTGGAACTTGCCTCTCGAGGAGAATGGCGCACCAACTCCTTCGTATTTCATCACTGACAAATCAATCGTTGAAGGTCTTGAAACTCCTGCAGTATGACAACAAGACTGCAACAATTATCAGGGTTAATGGAGAGGGCAAATGCTCGCTCCTTGACTGCTGATGATAAAGAAACAATCAAGAGCATGTCGGCTGAATACCGCATGCACTTTCGAGAAACCAAGTGCAATGAGTGTTGGAAAGACCAAGTGAGATTGTTGATATTGCACACCCGAAAACTAATCAAGAAAGCAGAAACTAAATGATACATCAAAATATAGAGCTTGCCGAATTTCAATCTCTCGGCAACTTTTCAAAAAACATCGACAAAGACCTACTCACAAGGGCTTTGATTAACTGCGAAATTTCAATCTTGCAAAAATGGATGGGTTTGAAGGCAACTGCCGAATTTGATGATTATTCCGATGAAATCAAACAAATCATCTATCGTGCACTCGCATTGCTTGCAAGTGGTTGGGTAATGAAAAACAATGTGTATGTCAGTAGAGGTGGCGCAGTAGAGAAAAGAGATGCAGAGGTTAGTCGCAATCTCAATTCGGCAGAACTCAACACACAAGTGTCGCAGTTGCGCCTCGAGGCTCGTGAGCTTATGGCACAAGCCGAGCAGATGGCAGTTGCCGAAGGTCGCACAAGTTACGAATGGCGCAGAGAGGTAAATGTTTTGAATTTATGGTCACAATCTTTCTAAACCTATGCAAGAAAAGAATATCATAAACGGCATGCTCGCAGTATTTTTGAGCGAGTTCTTTGCCTTCCTTACTCCACTCAAATGGCTTGCGTTTTGTGGCATTATCCTTATTATTGCAGACCTTCGCTTTGGTATAATGGCATCGAAAAAAAGAGGTGAGGTGATACGCACAAGTCGAGCAGTTAGAAGGTCGATAAACAAATTGATTGATTACACTTGTTGGGTCTTGCTTGCGTGCGCATTAGAGCATACATTTGCCGAGCCATTTCACATACCACTACTGCCGACATTGGTGATGCTTGTTGTGTATGGTGTCGAGCTCAATTCAATCTTTGCAAACTATTTCGAGTATAAAGATATCAACATTCAAGTTAATATTTTTGGTTTCATCAAAAAGAAGGTCGAAGGACTATTCGAGATAAAGGAGGGTAACGATGATAAATGATAGACTAATTGCAGTAATTGCAGGGCATAGAGGGCAAGGCACAGGCGCAGTCGGCATCATCGATGAAGCAGTTGAAAATGTCGAGATGCGCAATTTGATTTGTGAGGAGTTATCGCAGAAAGGCACACCATTTGTAACTGATTCGATAAAGGACACCCTCAACGAGATAGTCACAACCTTGCGAGCAATGCTCAAAAAATACGATATCGCGCTCGATATTCATTTCAATTCTTGTGGTGACCCAAGTGTCGGAGGCACGGAGGCAATCGTTCCGAATAGATACACAAGCGATGAATGGCAAATCGCAGATGAATTGGTAACTACTACCTGCGCTATTTTAGGCACAAAAAATCGTGGCATTAAGACCGAGCAACAAACACCACATCAAAGGCTTGCAATGCTATCAAATTACGATGCTTGCAACATCTTGCTCGAGATTTGCTTTGTCAATAATAAAGCCGACATCGCATCTTATCGTAAACACAAAGGCGAACTTGCGAAAGCCTATGCCGAAATCTTACATAAATGGTCAAGAAAATGAAAGAGGAAATTGCAAAACTACTATTTGTTATCATTATGTTCGGTGTTTTGATTGTGTTTGCCTGCACACTTGTCAGTTGCAAGACTCAACAACCGACCATCGTGGAGAAGGTTGTTACAAATACTGAATATATTGACCGACATCACTACGATAGCATCTACATCGACAACTATGTTTATGTTGATAGAGGAGCAGACACTATCACAATAACCAAGACCAATATCGAATATCGATACAAAGTATTAACCGATAGCATCGAGGTGTTGAAGGTCGACAGCATACCATATGAGGTGCAAGTTGTCGAGATTGTCGAAAAAATGAACAACCACCAACGCACGATGTATTGGCTTGGGTGGATTGCAGTTTTGATTGTCGGGTTGCGACTATTTTGGAAGGTGTACAAGAAAATTAAACTATAAAAACTGACATTTTTTGCTAATTTGGCAAAAATTATCAGAAATAAGCAAATTTCAACATCCTTATTTGGTATGAAAATCACAAAACAAACACCACTGCACGAGGTTATTTATTTTATGACCACTGAAAGATGGTCGGAAATACTCGACCAAGTCAGTGGCCAAGATATAGCATTGCAAGGGTGGCAGAGCATCAAGTCGCACACACTTGGCGAATTCATCGAACTCTCGCAAGCAATCGAAAAAAAGGACCTCAACTATATCATCGGCAAATTCTTTACTCCAGCGATCAAATGGTATCAACGACCAAAGATGCCGACCTTGTGGGAGGTGGCGGTGAGGCTCAAATGGTTATTCAAAGAACTCGAGGATGTCAACAAGTTTTTTGAAAGTTTGCAGATAAAACAAGATGCCGATGAAAAGCAAGCAGGGCAAGGTATCAATTTTCTCAACCCTTATGTGTCGATGCTCATCTTTGCTCAACAAAAATTTTTCTTGCATTCGTTGGAAGATGCCGAAAAGGTCAAATTAAGTGAGTATATGGCAATGAAAAAAAACGAGGTTGATGGCATCAAGTATCAACGCAATTTGCAAAAAATCTATCAGCAAAAACATCAACAAAAACAACCGAAAAAATGATTAACTACATAAAAGATGCCGTGCAGGCAGTCAGTGGTATCAAGACCTTCTTATTCAACACCGACTATCGCAACAATTTCGACCTTCAAGATGTCGAGTTTCCTTGTTGCGTGCTAACTCCAATAATGCGCACAAACTATGACCTCAACAACATCATCCGTGAGAGTGCAGAATTGCAGTTGTCGGTTGTCGACCTCGCACCTTATGAGTATTCGGGGGATGACCTATATGCAATCAACAAACGATGCTCTGACCTCGCTTTGCAAGTGATTGCCAACTTGCAAGTCAAATCAAAACTTGATAAAGAGTTGACATTTGAATTCATCTTGCCGAGTGGGGATGAGTTGATAAGTGGCATTATGGTCAACCTTAATATCACGATGAAACAAGGCAAATGTGCACCACAGCCAACATTGAAATAATTATTAACCATATAAATCAACACAACAATGGCACAATTAACTTTCACAAAAACAAACAACCAATGGGTCGCAGAATTCGAGGCAACTGCGGATTTCAACATTCATATTGAACGAGCAACAGGTGGCACACTTGGCTTGTATCAGCGCACAACCGCCACAGGAGAATACGCACCAATTCAAGGTGCAGTATTGCAACTTGGCAAGACTTACGATGCCGATTTCGTTGGCGCAATCTATCCAAAATACATCAAGGTGGTATCTGCGAGTGAGGTAGTTAACGCAGAGGTAACTCTTAAAGCATAAGGCTATGAATAAAGGTAGCCTAAATACAATATCGCTCAACAAATCCTCGCTTAATGTAATAGGCGAGGTCAAGATGGGTGGTGCAAGTGGTGGAGGTGGTGGAGGCGGTCTTGATGCCATCGGAGTATTTATTTACGACATAGATGGCAAGTTGACCGCTCCAGAAGATTGGAATACTGCCAATAACGATAAAGCAGTCGGTGTGTATCTCGGGACTGATGTGCATAGGTTTGTTATTGCTAAATCAACAAAAGAAGAACAATCATGGGGTGGGACAGGAAAAAGAATTATAAGTGTACCAAACAACGGAAATGGGTTTGATGGAAAAGGCGACACTTCTCTTATAATAGAAGAACTTGCTGATTATACAGATAGTGCAGGTATTGTTGGAGCCCCCGCTTGTGAAGAAAGTATTAGTTATTCTTTGCCTAATGGGGAAAAAGGGTATTTGCCTTCTTATCAAGAGCTATTGATGATATACAATAATGCAGATGTAATTCGTAATGCTCTTGGTAAATGCGGGGGAAATAAATATTTATATTTAGCTTCATCAAGCCCATATAATGAATATGTTTATTATTATAATAATAAATCAATTACAACATACTCAAGAAGTTCAAAATTAAAAGTACGACCTATTTTTTTAGTTTAATATTAATATGATACGAAAGATAGATAAAGCAAACAAATTTGAACCTATATCGAGATATAAATTAGGCTATATAATCTCTTGGGATTTCAAATTATGTATTGACCAAGAATTCGATGAGGAAGGCAATGTTATTTCGGAGCAAGAAAACAAAGACATTGCAAGTTGGATGATTGAATATTTCGACACCAAGCCGACCATAGAGCAAATCAAAGAATTGATTGTAAACTATTATGGCGAAGGGTTTGATGCCGACAAATTAGATTGGAAACCTTATGAAAATTCATTGTAATGCAACTCGATGAACTACATAAACTCCTCGACAAAATGGTCGCAGAGATGCGTGATAACCTTGCAAACACCAAAACAAACGCAAGCGGTCGCACCTCTGCATCATTGCGAGTTGTGATGACCAACACAGGAGGCGAGATTTGGGGTCGTAGGTATTTTCGAGGGGTCGAACAAGGTCGAGCAGGTGGAGCAGTGCCGAGAAATTTCAATGCAATCATTCGCCAATGGATATTGGACAAAGGCTTGACATACGAGGCAATCCCTTACAAGCGAAAACCGAGTGCAAAGTGGCAACCAAAGTACACGCCCGAAGAGCGAGGACTGCGACAAATGGCATCTGCTATCGCTCACACCATCGAAAAGAGTGGCACATCGCTCTATCGCAGAGGTGGTCGCAAGGACATCTTTACGAATGTAATTGAGGAAAACAAAGTCGACCTGTTGAAAGTCGCAAAAGAAATAATAACAACCAATTTATACGGCAAATATGGCACAAGCAAGTGAGGAATTACTGATAAAAATTGACATCGTTGACTCAGACTCTGCAAATCGTATTAATGCGATAAGCGAGGAGTTAAACCACCTCAAAGTTACGCAAAAGGACTATGAGCAAGCAGTCAAAGAGGGCAAGCAATTGACAACCGAGCAAGGCAAAGAGTATGTTGCCGTGAAGGCTCGTATCGCAGACCTCAATAAGGAACTCTCTGCACATACCAAAGCATTGCAGAAAGAAAACCAAGAGCAAGCGAAAAACAAAGACTCGCTAAATGCTATGCGCACGCAATTAAAGTCACTTATCAAAGAGTATGACAACATGTCGAAGGCAGAGCGAGAGAGTGTTGAAATCGGCTATAAAAAACGAGATGAAATCAATGCTCTAACCGACCAAATCAAAGAATTAGAGGAAGGAACGCAAAGGTATCAACGAAATGTGGGTAATTATACCAACGCAATCCAGCAGGCTCTCGGCTCGTCAGTCCCAGCAATCGGTAGAGTGTCGACTGCGATGGAAGGGCTCAAAACATCAACAGGTTGGATAGGTCTTGCAATACAAGCAATCGTTGCCGTGTTCGGTGCTTTGGCAACAGCCTTCAATCGTACCGAAGGCAATGCCGACAAGATGAAAGGCTCACTTGGTAAGTTGAGAGGTTTGTTCGTGATGATGCAACAAGCCCTCGAGCCACTTGTGAAGGGTCTTGTTGATGGTTTTGTTGTAGCACTCGATAAGGCTCTGCAAGCAGTCGGATGGCTGGGCGAAAAGTTGCAACAATTCCTTCGCTTTGTCGGTGCAGATGAATGGGCGAATAAACTCGAAAATTTCGCAACCAAGACCGAGCAGATGGCAGAGGCATCGCAAGAGTTAGCAATCGCAGAGGAGCAACTTGCACGCAAACAACGAGAAGCTCGAAAAACGATGCTCGAATACCAACGGCAAGCCGAAGAGTTGCGACAAGTGCGCGACGACGCGACCAAATCAGCCGAAGAACAAGAGGAGGCAAATCGCAAACTGCTCGCATTACTTCAAGAGCAAAAAAATGTTGAAGGTGGTATTCAACAAGAGGCTATTCGTGTGGCGAAATTGCGCATACAACTCAATGGCGAAACTACCGAAAGTCTTGATGCACTATCACAAGCCGAAACCGAATACGCAGATATTATAGAGCGAATCACAGGGCAATCTTCGGAGGCAATTAAATGGCAGAACGATAGACTTGCAGTATTGAAGGAGGAGTTGCTTGTTATCGATGAACTCGTTAAAAAAACACTCGATGTCAATAGCGCAACCGCCACAAGAGGCAGAAGGCAGACCTTTGATGATAGCGAGGAGGATGAGGAGATAATCGATGAGGTTGCAAGACTGCAAGAAATTAACAATATGCGCTTGCAATACGAAAAGCTCGGATTTGATGAGCGATTGCGCTTGCAACAAGAAAATCTCAACATCGAACACGCACAACGAGTGGCGAATGGCGAGGATGCTCTCGCAACTGAAATATGGTATCAAGGTGAGATGACTCGCATCACGAAGGAGAACGCAGATGCACGAAGAGAGTATGCTCTCTCTATCGCACAAGCATCAATGGCAGGGGCATCCTCGATGATTTCATCGCTCAAAGAACTTGCAGAGGTATCGGGAGCATCGGCACAATATCAAAAGGCTCTCGCTCTTGCAGAGGTGGCACTCAATACAGGGCAAGCGATTTCAGCAGGTATCGCATCGGCAATGGCAACACCATTCCCTGCTAATATCGGGGCAATCTTAACAACCATTTCGGCAGTTATCTCGGGTATTGCACAAGCAAAATCTGCTATCAAGTCGGCAAATATCCCGACTGCAAAATTTGCATCGGGTGGTCTTGTTACAGGTGAAGGCACAGGCACAAGCGATAGCATCCCTGCAATGCTCTCAAATGGTGAGAGTGTAATGACAGCGCGCGCTACATCGGCATATAGTGGCATCTTGTCGGCTCTCAACACGTCGGTAGGGGGTGCTCCTATTGGCGAGTCAACCAAGACCAAAGGCACTCAACAACTCGTGCAACAATTCGCAGATGCAGTTGCTAACACACCAATCTACACGGCAGTCACCGACATCAACGAAGGTCAAGCGAGAGTGGCGAAAATAGTCGATAATTCAAACTACTAACATATGAGAATAATCTATCCAAATAAGAATGGCTATGTTGCAGAAATTCGCACAAGCAATCTTGTGACCTCTGCCTATGGTAACAACTACCTCGATATTGCTTTCACGCAAGAGAGCAAAATACCGAGCAAAGTGACCCTCGAATTAGAAGGCACAAATATGGCATTCACTCTGCCTGTGCGCTATTCACAACTCGCAACCGAGCAACTCGATGGAGCATTGTTTTCGCTTGCGTGGTTTCGCCACTATGCGCCTAAAAATGGCACGAAAAACATTGAATTATCGGTCTATGCCGATGATGTATTACTCATTACTATCAGTTACAAGTTAACATCGGGAAGGGAAGAGGTCGAACTGCCTGTGCGTGTATTTGAATACGATGGATTTCGTTATAAAGAGGGTGACTATTTCCGAGTTTGCCCAACCGAGCGAACAAAGCATTGGTCATCGGTTGAATTGCTCTGCAAACAAGACACCGACAACTATCTGCTTGTTTATGCCGGCAATGGACACGTCGAAACCGAATACAATGACAACGGCATCATCTCGGTTGAGCATATCGCAAGTGGTGCATTTCAAGACCTATTCCGTGTCATTCTTGTTGACTACAACGAAGGAGTCGATGGGGTAGCCTTCGAAATGCCTATCAAAGAGAACTATTGTGCAGATATAGAGTTGCGCATAACCAACCGACACGGCTTGCGTGGTTGTATCGGTGGCAAAATCATCGATGCAAGCGAAGGAGGTGATGATGTCAAGAGCAACTTTGATCGGGTCACACAATACAACGGCATCCACCGCCACGAAAAAATCGGGCAAAAGATACAAAAAGAGGTGTTTTTTGACTGCGCAGGCGATGCCGACCTTCTCGGCTTGTTGCGTGATGCGTGCGTGTATGGTGTGTGTGAGTGGTATGACGAGCGCACAAGTCAATGGTTGCCGTGCGAGGTGGCGGACAATTCTCTCGACACTGACCCATTCAAGGAGCAATCAATAACCTTAATATTGCAACAACTATGATTTCAATCTATATCAACAACAAGCTCGCAGATTATTTCGGTGACATCACGATAAAGAAGGACAACCCTCTTTTCGCTAATTTCGATGTCGAGCCAACCGAGCATACATACACCCTCACACTGCCGACGACGGCAACAAATGCGAAAATATTCTCGCTAATTCAGTACTCTCTCGACAAGCCACAACAACTATCTGCTCGCATTGAGGTGGATGGTGTTGTGGTGCTTGA
Organism: Candidatus Aphodosoma sp.; assembly: GCA_045615085.1. Taxonomy (GTDB): domain Bacteria; phylum Bacteroidota; class Bacteroidia; order Bacteroidales; family Paludibacteraceae; genus Aphodosoma. The sequence goes on from JAZLEE010000025.1 coordinate 22,555, forward strand.
AGGTAGTTGTAATGTGCAATCGTGGTCGGATAGTGGATATAGTGTGTATTTCTCGGGAATTGCGCCAATCGAGGATGCAACACCGATAAAGGCGATGCTCGGTGATACTGCTATGTTAAGTGATATCTTATCGTTCGGCTCGTATCAAGTCGATAGCAGTGGTTATACAGGTAGGGTGACCGAAGGTATTGTTGTCGGGCTTGTGAATGCTTATGACTCGGTTGGTGGCACAACCTTAATTCAGTCAAATGTTGCCTTCTCGGTTAGCAAGTTGGTCGATGCAATTGCAGACCACTATGGCATCACAATTCAAATGCTCGATGCCTTCAACGATTTCTCAGTAGTATGCGCAGGCAAGCCAACTGAACGAGTTGAGAATTTCAACGGCAGACCTATTTTTTATATGGATATCGACAAGAGCATCCCACGCATCACGGCAAAAGCATTCTTGTTGAGCATTTCATCTGCTCTCGGGTACAAGATGCGCATTGACCATAAGAGTGGCGGAGTGACATTCTACTCGCTTGATGAGGTTGACAATTCATCGGTATTTATCGAGCATTCAAGGTATAATGTAACATTCAATGCCGATATCCCTGTGGTCGGTGTGATGAATTTCGCACAATACAAGCCTCTCGAGGTCGATACTGACAACGGCAAGGAGATTTATCCTTACACCGATTTCGAAAATGTCGAAATCTCGAAAGGCTCGGCAAAGAGCGAAAATCGCATCTCTATAATGAGAATGAAAAACAACGGCATCATAATGCCTCACAATCGTGAGGAGGATGCCGACAAAGAGTTGATTGCGCTTTGTCAAGTTCATTCAACCGCCACATATCTGCTCACGATTAACGGCTATGAGTTGCCGATATACAAGTTATACGAGGCAGTTGTAAACCGACACACAACGATTAAATTCTCGGCACGGCTCAACCCGATACAATTCGTAACTCTCAACCTATGGCGAGCTCTATATCTCGACTATGTAGGCGAGGTATTTGTCAAGTCAATCAATTATAAGAGTGGCGGAGAGAGCGAAATCGAAGGTTACCTTTATTAGTGGCTTTTTAATTTCTTTTGTATTTTTCCATAACTTTGGCAAAAGGTTTGCAACCTGTAATAATGGTTTGCAAGCCTTTTCTTTTTTTATTAACCCTTTAATTCATCTTATTATGGACAAGACTTATGTATTCAATTCGGATGGTGGTGCTAACGGCTTCGCTAATTCAGTGCTCCCTCTCCTTCAACAAAGAGGTATCGACCCTGCTATTCTATTGAATGGTAACAACAGCGGTTTCGGTGGTGGCGGTTGGAACGACATCATCGCCCTCATCGTTGTAGCTGCACTCTTTGGCAACGGCAATTTCGGATTCGGTGGCGGTAATAACAACCAAAACACAGCAGAACGAGAAATGTTGATGTCGGCAATCCAACGCAACGGAACTGACCTTTCACAACTCGCTCAAACTATCGGATGCTCGACAGGCAGATTGCAAGATGCAATAGGTCAAGTTGTAGCTCAAATCTGCAATCTTGCAGGTCAACAAGGCATGTCATTCCAACAAGTGATTAACTCAATCCAAATGGGCAACTCTCAACTTTCAAGTCAACTCGCATCTTGTTGTTGTGATATTCGCCAAGCGATTAATGGTGTCAATGTTGGTCTTGAAAGAGGTTTCTCAAGTGTGGCCTACGAAACTCAACGACAAACTTGCGACATCGAGAAGGCTATTGCTAACTCAACCGAAGCTATCCTTGCAGGTCAACGCAATGCCGAAATGCGTGAAATGCAAAACAAGATTGATGCTTTGCGTGAGAAGAACTCTCAACAAGCAGTCATTCTCAACAATGCACAGCAAACCGCTCAATTCTCGGCTATGCTCGCACCTATTGCGCAAGACCTCGAGAAAATCAAATGTCGTTTGCCCGAAACTATCACAATCCCAACACCGAACGACTATGTGCGTGTAAATCGTGACATCGTTGCTCCATTCTGCGGTGGTTTCGGTGGTTTGTTCGGTCTTAACGGCAACCCATTTGGCGGAAATAATGGTTGTAATGGTTCTCTTTGGGGATAAAGGAGGTCGATATGTCAACACTATTACCATTGAGAATTAACACCAATGTCAACGGCATCCCGACAATATCAAGTCAATCGGTGTCAGTCAATACAGCAGGCGATGTGGTTTCATTCGATTTCCTCAATCATCCAAATGTAGGCTCGCCATTCCGAGGTTTGATTATTGTTCGCCTAAATCAAGCTGTACCAACAGGCACTGCAACTACTGCGGAGGTGGTATTTACCACTGATGGAGGTAGCAATACACCTGCCTATGGTTACGACAACGAGCCGTTGACACTTGCGAACTTGCGAGGCATAGGTATCTATTTGTTTTGGTACGAAAGCCAAACTCGATACTTGCAATTGCTAACAGGTAATTTCTAACAATTAAATTCAATTAACCATGTTTCAAAATATCAGAAAAGGAGCAACCTTGTATGTGCTCAACAAACAAGATGCCACTCTCGAGGTGGGCGAAGTGATGAACGTAACACCGCCACAACCGATGTACAATCACACCTATCAAGGCGGTCAATTCACACCACCGAAGATGTATGTCGATATTGAACTCAATGCAGGTGGCAAGGTTATCACACTGCAGAAGCTCACAGCTGATGCCACTATTGACGACAAGAACGGCATCATTGTGGCAGAAAACCGAGATGCAATCTTAAATGAAATCGAGGTGTTGTCGAAAAACAGCCAACGTATTATCGAGAGTTGTGACTACCACAATGAAATCGTTACAAAATGTAACGCATTGGTGGCAGAGCTTAACCCACAACTCAAACGAGAAGCCGAGCAAGCTCGTGAAATCAACGACCTACGCCAACAATTGAGTGACATTAAAGGCATGCTCGCTGATGTTTTGAAATCTAAAAAAACAAAGGAGGAATAATATGGGATTCAACCACATTAAAGGAAAGGGCAAAGATTTTGAAAGTTTCAAATCCGAGCTCGAAGATGCTATCGAAATTCTCGAAGAATTATGCGACAAAGTCGAAGAAATGGAAGAGGAATTCGGTGAACGAGAAGGTGGCGGTGGAGGTGGCACAAGTAATCGTGGCGGTAGCTATGGTGAACGAGATACCTACATGCGTGGTGGCGAATATGGCGAGCGAAGAGGTCGCAGAGGTCGCTAATGTTTAATCGGTGGGGGCTCGTTGCGGTCCCCACATTTAATATCAAATATTATGGAAAGAATGGATTTATATGAACGCAAGCCCGCAGGCATGGAGAACTATCTCGCTAACTATGGGTGGCACTTCTCCAAAGCGATGTGCATGTGGGCAATCTCTATGATGAAAGACCGCAAAGGCGAAAGGGTAAAGCCTCGTGACAAAGCTGAAATCGAAGAACTATTGAAGGCTAATGGCATGGCGGTTGACACCAAAGGCTATGATGTCGTGTATGTGTATGCAATGGCAAAGGCTGACTATGGAGGTAGCAGTATCACGGATGAGGGTCGCTTGGCTAAATTTGTAGGCGATTATCTCTCCGACCCCGATGGCTATGATGGCATCGCTTTCACTCGATTCTATGCCGACTGCATCGCCAAGGGCATACCAATACAATGGGATGATATGTTATGATTTATCGACAAGTATACATCGGTGGTGCGGAGTGGACTGCGCATTTCTATTTCGCTATTGATAACTATTGGGAGAGCGAAATCCTCTCCAGGTTGCGAGCGATGGGAGCAAGTCCACAAGTTACCTCGAAGATAGCTCGAAGTATGCACGAGAACAATCTCGACACAGGCTTTACCTATTCCAAACCAACCAAGCGAGAGAGTATCGTTGTCGTTGGTCGTGCGAGCAATGGCGGTGAGTTCCTCAACAGCATCACTCACGAAATCCGCCACCTTGTCGATGATATAGCGAAAACGGATGCCATGCCGATGTGTGGCGAAGGTGTCGCCTACCTAACAGGTGACATCATCAACGAAATTGCCGACATCGTGTGTAAATTCTCGTGTGATTGTTGCCGAAAAAATGCACATTTGCACAAAAAATCGTGATTTCTCGAAAAATTTTGACCGAAAAAATGCCGAAAAATGCCCATTTTTGAGTGTTTTTCGGTGTTTTTTTGTGTGTATTTGCGTAACTAATTGAAAATCAACGAGAAAAAAGTTGCATTTTTTTGAAAAAAAATCTTGAAAAGTGTTGCACAATTCAAGAAAAAGCCGTATATTTGTATCAACAAAATAAAACAATACTAACCTAACAAAACGAAACGATTATGATTACTAAAGGTACTGCTGAATATAAAAAAGCTCAAGAAATTGCTAACGAACTTGATAGACTTTCAAATACTTCTCACAACAATGGAATGTATTTTGAAATGTGCTACGAAAAATTAGCAACAGCTTTGGAAAATGTAATGAAATTGCAAGGTTTCGCAAGCCAAGTGGCAACATCGGTGAACAACAACATGAATCCTAACCGCTCAAAAATGGTTACAATTTCAAGCAAACAAGCATGGATTATCGCATGTGCAATGGTTGAAAATAACATCGAATTATAATACTAACCAAGTAGGAGGGTAACCTCCTACTATTAAAACAAAAAAAATTATGGCATCTTTACACTCACCAAAAAACAAATTTGCAGTCGATATTAACTTCGACAAACCACAAAAGAACTTTGGCTCATCAGTTAGTTATACAGCTATGACAATAGAGCAATGTCGCTCTTATGCTGAACAACAAAGCGGAGAGGGCAAATGTACAGTTCGCATTCGTGAAAATAAAAAAGAATACCCATCATTTGAATGGGTGGAAGTTGAAAAATATACTTTAATAAAATAATATGGAAATCAAACCTAACACCCACGGAGGCAAGCGAGAAGGAGCAGGCAGAAAGGCTCACGGAGGCAAACGAATGATGTTCCGAATTAGCGAAGAGGCTCAAACCATCCTCGATATGGTTGATGACAAGAGCAGATTTATAAACGATTTAATAATAAAGGCTACCCGATGAAGGTAGCCTCTTTTTTTATAGTGTTTTTGCTCTCGATAAAGCCTTGCCGAGTGTTTTGTAAATATCATCAACTTTCATTTGCTCATAATATTCATAAGTGTCTGCTATACGGATAAACCATTGTTGCGATTTTGATGTATCAAGTTTTGTTTTAATGTAATATCCAACTTCAAATCTTGCATCATTTTTCAAATCTAAAACGAATGTTTTTTCAAAAAAATCGCATTCAAAATTCATTATACCGCCACGCAATTCATCTATTTTTCTCAATACCATTTCCGCATCTTCAAGTGTCATTACTGCGACAACATTTCTTCCTGTTTGTGTTTTACCAATAACGCGAATGTATTTGCTTGGGTTAGCATCATCCGTAGATATTATTTTTAAGTCTATTGTGGCATTAAAACCAAGAGTGCCGATGTTATATTCCGAAGAAGAAACAATGTGTTGCGCCTGCACTCCAGCCACCACCAGCATGGCGAAAATTGCAATAAAAAGTCGTTTCATAAGAAAATTTTTTTGAAGGTTAATTATTAAAAATATTGAACCCCGTTGCATGTTGTTGCATCGGGGCATTTTTTTTGGCACGATTATTTCAAATCTTTAACTGCCGACACGTACATCTTCATTCCACAATTCGGGCACTCGATAAGATTGCTGATGACAGGCTCGTTGTTGGCGCAATCAGCTGGCACGATCTGCTCGCATGGCTCGATAAGAAGGTCAACGACACGGCAACCGAGAAACTCTGCGATTTGCTCCAATGTGGCAAGACCAATATTGCCACGAAGTCGTGAAAAATATGATGTCCTTGCGATACCAAGAGCATCGCACAAGTGGTCGACAATCAAATTTTTATCACGAAGTCGGCAATTAATATTATACTTTATCAACTCGTTCATGTTATTCATGGTGCAAAGGTAGCATTTTTTTGATACACTTACAATATACACTGCGAAAAATGTTGCGTATTTTAATAAATTTTAACTCTATTTATTTGGTGGAGTGCGAAAAAATTAGTACCTTTGCATCGTAATTGAGAGGGCAACCTCACTTAATGTAAAACTTTAATAAACGAAACGAATTATGAAAAAAGCTGGAGTAATCACAGGCGTACTTGCAACAAGCGCAGTTGCATCGCTCGCTATTCTTTCAACAATTCATTGCACCTTCGGGGTTGCAGTAATTTTCGCCATCATGGCGATTGTAAGCGCATATATGACTTATTGCGAAATTAAAGAAATGGAGGACTAATTATGGAAAACTACAAAGAACAACTCGAGCAGGACTTGCTCTATTATCAAAAACAATTCGAAAAAGCAACATATTGTTTAGATTGGGCAAAGGCATACCTTGAACACGAAACATTTTGCGCCAAAAGGGCAAAATTATCCCTCATTTGTACAAAATTACGAATCTATGGGCGCGAGGTCGGCTACAACGAAATCCACAAAAAGCAAACTGAATGGTGCAATAAAATTTGGGATATCTATACTAAACAAATCAAAATTGCACTCGAAAAAATGAATGAAGCATTAGAGAAAAAAACAATATAAACAACAAAATTAAAAACACTATGGAAACAATGGAACACAAACAAGAAATCATCAACACCCGAGTGGGTGGTTTAGGCTCAAGCGATGCAAAAATGGTTGTCGGCATCGCAGAAAGAGGAACTCTCAACTATGCAGACAAAGAACGTATTGCAGTGATGCTGGGACTTGCC
>JAZLEE010000026.1:0-9000 GCA_045615085.1 Candidatus Aphodosoma sp.
CGCACACTCCACGAACTTGATTTACTCAGAAACATATATGACCTTAAATTAACTCTTAATCAATAATTTAATATGAAAAGAATAGTTTTTGCACTTACCACTGTAGCGCTACTTGCTGCTTGCAATTCTAATAAAAGTAAATACGATGCCGAAGGTTTTTTCGAATCGACCGAGGTGACCATCTCGGCACAAGCCTCTGGCAATATCATGGCTCTCGACATCCGCGAGGGCGACAATATCGATGAGGATGTTGTGGTGGGCTATATCGACACTACGCAACTCCACCTCAGCAAATTGCAACTTGCCAAGAATGTTGAGTCGATCAACAGCAATCGTCCTGACATCAAAAAGCAAATTGCTTCGCTCGAATCGCAAATCAAGAAACTGACCAAAGAGCGCTCTCGCATCGAGAATATGTTGCGCGATGGTGCTGCTACCACCAAACAACTCGACGACATCGAATCGCAAATCGAAATTGTCAACAATCAGTTGGAGGCCCAAAAATCGTCGCTCACTAAATCGACTCTCAGCCTCGACGCCCAAACTCTCAGCATCGAAACTCAAATTGACATAATTGATGATAAATTGGAGAAGAGCAAAATCAAATCGCCTATCGCTGGCACGGTTTTAACCAAATATGCGCAGGCTGGCGAATTCACTGCTGTGGGCAAACCTCTATTCAAAATTGCCGACCTCGAGAATGTCTATCTTCGCGCTTATGTCACTTCGGCTCAACTAAGCAATATCAAACTTGGCGACAAGGTGACTGTGTATGCCGACTTCGGTGGCGACAATATTCGCGAGTATAGTGGCACTATCGAGTGGATTGCTGCGAAGAGCGAATTCACCCCTAAAAATATTCAAACCGACAACGAACGCGAAAATCTCGTTTATGCCATCAAGGTGGCTGTAGCAAATGATGGATATATCAAACTTGGTATGTATGGCGGAATCAAATTTCAATAATCTACCTCACGATGCTATTGTGGTCGAGGGTGTCTCTAAACAGTTTGGCAACATTACTGCTGTCGACAACCTCTCGTTCACCGTGCCTCGTGGCGAACTGTTTGGCATCATTGGTCCCGACGGAGCAGGCAAGACTACCCTTTTTCGCCTACTCACTTCGCTCATGCATCCTACCATGGGCAATGCCTATGTCGACGGACTACACACGGTGCGCGACTACAAACTGATTCGTCAGCGCGTGGGCTACATGCCTGGCAAGTTTTCGCTCTACCAAGATATGTCGGTGCGCGAAAATCTTGAGTTCTTCGCCTCGGTGTTTGGCACTACTATCGAAGAAAATTACGAACTCATCAAGGATATATATTGCCGACTTGAACCTTTTGCCGACCGCAAGGCTGGCAAACTCTCGGGTGGTATGAAGCAGAAGTTGGCTCTATGTTGCGCCCTCATCCATGCCCCCTCGGTGCTCTTTCTCGACGAACCTACTACGGGTGTCGACCCTTCGTCGCGTCGCGAATTTTGGGATATGCTCACTCGCCTGCGCGAGCACAATATCACCATCATTGTGTCGACTGCCTATATGGACGAGGCTTCGCGTTGCGACCGTGTGGCGATGATAAACAATGGGCGATTTATATCTACTGATACTCCATCTAACCTAATTCGCAAGTTCGATAAGACCCTACTCGCCATTCGTGCCGACAATATGTTCCAACTGCTCAACGACATTCGTAAGCTCGACTTCGTCGACTCGTGCTACACTTTTGGCGAGTACCATCACGCGACAATCAATCAGCAAGTAGGCAACAATATCAAGGAAAAGATGGAGCAAAAACTCACCTCTCAGTATCACCACACCAACCTACACATCAACGAATGCACCCCAACCCTCGAAGATTGTTTTATTCTCTATAGCAGATAATATTTTTTCAGACAGAATGACAGAAAGACATAATCTTTAATATTTTTTTACACATGCCTCGCTGAAACTAAAGTTTCATCTTGGCAAAATAATGACAAATTTTAAGTTACATTTATAAAATATGTCATTAGTGTCGAGATTTTTACATAGTAAAAAGCAAGACCATTATGTAAGAAAAATATGTTCTTATGTCATTATGTCTAAAAATAAACAACAAATCTAACAATGAATGTCATAGAAGTCAGAAATTTAGTAAAGAAGTTCGGCAATTTCACTGCCGTGAACAACATATCATTCGATGTGCGCAAGGGCGAGATATTCGGCTTTCTTGGCGCCAATGGTGCTGGCAAAACCACTGCCATGCGCATGCTATGCGGTTTGAGCACCCCTACTGCAGGCGAGGGGCGCGTGGCTGGTTACGACATTTGGACCGAAGCCGAACTCATCAAACGCAACATTGGCTATATGAGTCAACGATTCTCGCTCTACAACGACCTGAGTGTCATCGACAATATCAAGTTTTTTGCAGGCATATATGGCGTGGACAAAACCACTATGCAACATCGTAGCAATGAACTACTTGCCCGCCTCAATCTCGAAAAAGAGCGCAACCTAATGGTCGAGTCTTTGCCTCAAGGATGGAAACAGAAGTTGGCTTTTTCGATTGCCATATTCCACAATCCGCAAATCGTATTTCTCGACGAACCAACAGGCGGTGTCGATCCCGAAACTCGTCGCCAGTTTTGGGAAATGATATACGAAGCTGCCAACCAAGGTATTACCATATTCGTAACAACCCACTACATGGACGAAGCCGAATATTGCAATCGTGTGTCGATGATGGTCGACGGTCGTATCGAGGCACTCGACTCGCCAGCGATGCTCAAAAGCAGATACAATGCCTCATCGATGTCGGATGTTTTTGATATTATTGCCCGAGGTGGCAATTTATAAAAATCACTATGAAAGAATTCAATGCATTTATAAAGAAGGAGTTTTATCATATCTTTCGCGACACTCGCACGCTGATGATACTCATCCTACTACCGATTATACTGATTATGCTATTCAGTTTTGCTATATCGGTCGAGATTCGCAATGTCAACATTGGTATATTAGCGCCTACGAATGATAACTTTATCAATCAATTAGTTCGCAAAATCGAAACGAGCGAATATTTCAGAATAACCCATTGGCTTAATTCGCCAAACGAGGTGGATAGCCTCATGCGCGCCAACGAGGTGGACCTCGTGCTCGCGTTTGGCGACCATTTCGATCAACGCATGCTATCGGCCGATGGGGCTCAGTTGGGCATCGTGATAGATGGGTCGAACCCCAACAACGCATCGATGGAGATGATGTATCTGATGGGTCTGCTACAATCGTATTTCAGCGAAAAAGCATCGGTGCTACCCTCTTCGGCAGGCTCGCTTACGACCAATGTGCGCATGCTCTATAATCCGCAATCGCGCAGTGCCTACAACTTTGCGCCTGGCATTATGGGTCTCATTCTCATACTTATATGCGCTCTGATGACCTCAGTATCTATCGTTCGCGAGAAAGAGATGGGCACTATGGAGGTGCTGCTGATTTCGCCTGTGAAGCCCATCCACATCATCCTTGCCAAGATGATACCTTACCTAATAATTTCGTGCTTTGTGCTTGGCATAATCCTCACCCTTTCGTTCACCGTGCTCGGAATACCTATGCTTGGCACTTTACATTGGATTATACTTGTGTCGCTCGTCTACATCCTACTTGCGCTATCAATTGGATTGTTTGTGTCCAACATGGTCGATTCGCAACTCGTAGCTACCCTCATCTGTGCAGTTGTGTTCATGATGCCTATCCTGCTACTCAGCGGAATGCTATTCCCAATCGAAAGTATGCCTCGATTCTTCCAAGTAGTGTCCAACATCATACCTGCACGATGGTATATATCGGCCATCAAAAAACTTATGATTCAAGGCGTTGAGTTCCAGTTCGTACTCAAAGAGTTCACCATCCTTTGCGGCATGACCTTACTACTCATCACCGCATCCCTCAAAAAATTCAAAGAGTTTATATAAAGTCAACTGACAACAGTCAACAGACAACAGACGCCATTCGGATTTAAACCGTTGACTTTTTGCGATAAGTGAGTGCAACAGAGCTTGCTCTGATTGCCGAACGAAGCAAAAAAATCTGTAATCTGTAATCTGTTATCCGTAATCTGTAATCTAAAAATGATATTAAAACACCTCCTCATAAAAGAGTTTAAGCAGTTCAGGGTAAATCCGTTTTTCCCTAAACTCATCTTCGCATTCCCTGTGATGATTATGCTCATTGCGCCGCTGATTGCCACAATGGATGTGAAAAGAGTCAATCTCACTATTATCAATCACGACAACTCCACCACTGCCGAAAGGTTGATAAAAACGATTGAGGCATCGGAATATTTCGTGCTGCAATCCATCGAAACATCGTACCAAAAAGGCATGGAGGCTATTGATTATGGCACCACCGACCTGCTACTCCAAATACCCGAAGGTATGGAGCGCAACCTCAATACGGGCCAATCGGTTGAACTCTACATAGCTGCCAATTCGGTCAATAGCACCAAGGGCAGCATGGGTAGTGGCTATTTGGGCAATATAATCTCTAGTTTTTCCAACGACCTCACGCTCAGCACATCTACCATAGCGCCACCTATCAACATATCGGTACAATATCTCTACAATCCTCACCTCAACTACCGCCTATTCATGGTGCCTGCTATGATGATTGTGGTGCTCATTCTGCTTTGTGGTTTCCTTCCTGCGCTCAATATCGTGACAGAAAAAGAGCGTGGCACTATCGAACAGATAAATGTCACGCCCGTGAGCCGACTCCAATTCATTGCTTCGAAACTCATTTTCTATTGCATCCTTGGCATCTTGGTGTTCACTATTACATTCCTACTTGGCAAGTCGATGTACAACATTGCACCTTATGGCAATATCCACATAATCTATTTTGCGGCGATACTCTTCATGCTCTTCATCGCTGGGTTCGGACTCCTCATCTCCAACTTCTCCTCGTCGCTTCAGCAGGCTATATTCACTATGTTTTTCTTCGTGATGATATTCATGCTCTTGAGCGGACTCTTCACTCCTATCACCTCGATGGTGCCATGGGCACAGTCGTTCACCTACATTCTGCCTCCGCGCTATTTCGTCAACATCATGCGCTGCGTCTGCCTCAAAGGCAGTGGTCTTGCCGACCTCTGGTTCGACTTCACCATGCTCACCATCATCATGCTCATCACTACCACCATTGCCATCAGCACCTATAAGAAACAGAACTAAAATAGACCTTAATAGGTCAAAAATTATCTATATTTTTTGGCGGACTTCTTCGACATAGGTAGCTTGAAGGTAGCTTAGAGTGAAGTGAAAGGAGTTGTCTATAATATTATTTTGTTAACAAAAAAAACTTCATTCGTCAATCATGAGAATGAAGTTTTTTTATAATTAATCTTCTTGTTCGTAATAATATGAATAATCAATACCTTTCATAAATGTTTCACGATCATTGATTTTATCCGTTAAAGCACCGTGCAATAAATTATGTATGGATGTGCTATCGACCGAACTACGCACCATTGCATCTAAATACTGTTTTTTATCTATTCTGCTCCAATCGATACATTGTTTCAACTGCTGCTTCAACAAAAGATCAAGCCAAATGCGAGTTGCACGCCCATTGCCTTCACGGAATGGATGTGCTACATTCATCTCAACATATTTTTCCACTATCTCAGAAAAAGTTGTTACTGGCATAGTCTCAATTTGCTGCAGTGTTTGCGAAAGATATTGTACCATAGCAAATTGAAAACCACCTTTTGCTATATTAACATTACGTATCTGCCCTGCAAAATCATATAAACCTCCAAATAAATAGGCATGTATCTGCTGCAAACCTTTGATAGTACCAACTTCTATACTTTCAATCAAACCACTCTCAAATAACGCATATGCCTTTGATTTACTCTTACCATCTATAGTCTCTTCGCTATAAGTGAACCATTGAATAAACCGAGAAGATTTCGTATTTGGCATTGATTGCGCAAGAGCAATCACACCATTATTATCAAGCACATCAGACAAACGAGATTTTCCATCGGGTGCCAATATTTTCAACTGGTTAGTGACACTAACCACTTCACTACCCTCTTTTCGCAGTTTTGTTTTTAGATATTTCCAATAATTCCGATTTTTTTGATAATCATCCTCACTATTAAGCACACCTATAATATCAAGTACAGAAAACCACCATTTGTGATTTGTATCATCCCAAATGGCACGGACCTCTCGATCATCGAAGAAACGTATTGAAATTTTTGGAGACATAAAAACTGTATTATTCGCAAAGGTACAAAAAAAACTTCATTTGTCAATCATGAAAATGAAGTTTTTTATTTTCTCACTTTTTATTGGTACAAATATTGCCTATTTCAAAAAAAAGTAGCATTCTCACTAAAAAGGTGGCCATACAGCCACCTTTTTCAGTAGTAAATACAATAACAACAACGGCTACCCATTCAATTATGAGTAGCCGTTTATATTAAATTTTAGGCGTATAGGTCAAATTTTATCGATAAAGGATGTCAATTCTCAACTCTCAATTTTCAATTCTCAATTCTAAGATTTCCCCGAAACAATCTTCTTTATCTCGTTCAATTTCAACAATGCTTCTACTGGTGTGAGATTGTTGATGTCGAGCCCTAATATCTCGTCGCGCACTGCAGTGAGCACTGGGTCATCCAGTTGGAACATGCTGAGCTGTATGCCTTCGCGCACTGCGGCTTTGGTCATATCTTTGCCCTCAATGATAGATTGCTTGTTCTCACTCTCCAACATCTCCAACACTTCGTTTGCTCTATCTACCACTGAGCGTGGCATACCTGCCATCTTAGCCACATGGATACCAAAACTATGCTCGCTACCTCCACGCACCAATTTGCGTAGGAATATCACCTTCTTGTCCACCTCGCGCACCGACACGTTGTAGTTCTTCACGCGCGCATACGATTTCTCCATCTCGTTGAGTTCGTGATAGTGCGTAGCAAAGAGTGTCTTCGCCTTCACGCCATTGCGCTCGTGGATATACTCTACAATAGCCCATGCTATCGATATACCATCGTAGGTACTTGTGCCACGACCCAATTCGTCAAACAACACAAGGCTGCGGTCGGTCATATTGTTCAAAATACTTGCAGCTTCGTTCATCTCCACCATGAAGGTCGAATCGCCCACACTGAGGTTGTCGCTCGCACCTACACGGGTAAAAATCTTGTCAACTACCCCTATTCGCGCAGCTTCGGCAGGCACATAACATCCCATCTGAGCCATAAGCACGATAAGAGCTGTCTGACGCAATAGAGCCGATTTACCTGCCATGTTCGGACCCGTAATCATCATCACCTGTTGCTTTTCGGAGTCGAGATATACGTCGTTTGGCACATACGCCTCGTCGATAGGCAACTGCTTCTCAATCACTGGGTGACGACCTTGTTTGATGTCAATCACATTCTCGTCGGTCAACACTGGACAATTATATCTATTCTCGCGACTGATGCGTGCAAAGCCCAAGAGGCAATCCAACTGAGCCAATTCGACACAGTTGACCTGTATTGCCGAGATATACTCAGTCACCGCCATCACCAAGGCATTGAACAATTGAGCCTCGAGCACTGCTATCTTCTCCTCTGCTCCAAGAATTTTCTCCTCATACTCTTTCAATTCGGCAGTGATATAGCGCTCAGCGCTCACCAATGTTTGCTTGCGTATCCAGTCGGCTGGCACTTTGTCTTTGTGCGTATTACGCACTTCAATATAGTAACCAAACACGTTGTTATAACTAATCTTGAGGCTCGGGATGCCTGTAGCATCGCTCTCGCGTTGTTGGATTTGCATGAGTACATCTTTGCCATGATAGGCAATGCGGCGCAACTCATCAAGTTCGGCATTTACACCTTCGGCAATCACTCCCCCTTTGTTCAACATAGCTGGAGCATTTTCGGAGAGTTCGTGCGCTATGCGCTCCACCAATCGCTCGCATGGGTTCAATCTATCAGCTATGCGCATCATTGGTTCGCAATCGGTTTGCCCACTGCACACACGCTTCACTACAGCCACGGCTTGCAATGCCACTTTCAGTTGCAACAACTCGCGTGGTGTCACACGACCCACTGCCACCTTGCTCAATATGCGCTCCAAGTCGCCAATTCTACTCAACTGCTCCTCGAGTGCATCTTTCATCTCTACATCGCGAAACATCTGAGTGACAACTGCCAAACGGTCTTCTATCGGTTTCACCTCTTTGAGGGGGAACATCAACCAGCGCTTCAACAATCGTCCACCCATAGGCGTCACGGTACGGTCGATTACTTGACAAAGACTGCGTCCCGACTGATGCATGCCGCCCAACAATTCGAGGTTGCGCACCGTGAATCCGTCCATCCACACAAATCTATCACCCTCGATGCGAGCAAGCGACGTGATATGCCCCACTTGTTCGTGCTTAGTTTGGTCGAGATAATAGAGCACTGCCCCTGCTGCCACAAGTCCCATCTCCATATCTTCTACACCGAAACCTTTGAGGTTCTTCACCTCAAAGTGTTTCAACAGTCTGCTGCGCGCCGAGTCAATCGTATAGACCCAATCGGGCATCGATTGTAGGAAGTATTTTCCGCCCACCATATCAATCACCTCGCTGCGCATATCAGCCTCATATATAATCTCTTTCGGAGCAAACGAACCTATCAATTTTTCGATATAATCAGCTTTGCCTTCGCCCACCAAAAACTCACCTGTCGATATATCCAAAAGGCTCAAACCAATGCCTTTTTTGGCAATATACACCGATGCAAGGAAGTTGTTCTCCTTCACGTCCAATATGTTGTCGTTCACACTCACACCTGGCGTAACCAACTCGGTTATACCACGTTTCACCAATCCCTTGCATGTCTTAGGGTCTTCCAATTGGTCGCAAATAGCCACCCTCAACCCATGGCGCACCAACTTAGGCAAATAGGTGTCCAACGCGTGATGAGGAAAACCAGCCAACTCAACATACTGCGCAGCACCATT
>JAZLEE010000027.1:0-1585 GCA_045615085.1 Candidatus Aphodosoma sp.
GCGCGCATGTTCGTGATACATTCCCGTACCCAACGACCCCGTCGGTGCCTCATCCTTATCCTGTGCGCCTCCGCTCATATCCAATGCCGACAACCAATACTCGCCCGTGATATCATAGGTCTCTTGCTCGTTGGTATTGAAGGCACTCAAATTCAACCCGAGTGTAACTTCCTTATTTGGTTTATAATTAAAGCCTACTGCGCCAAAATATGTGCGGAATATATCTCGCTCTTTCCCATCAAAATAGACCGTAAAGTTGTTGGCATTCGATATTGTTCCAAACGACGTGCTACGGGTCTTTGGCGTGAAATTATAGTAGTTTTGCGAAATATTTCCAAGGAATGTAAACTCCCACTTCTTCGACATTTGCCATGTCATATATGTCTGATAATCGACGAAATACGGACTATATTCGCCTTTTGTCTCCAACGTACCGAGCAACACTTGCATGGTCTTGAATCTCACCCCATGCATCTGCGTAAAGTTTTTCCCACTTGCACCCACATATGCCGACACACCTTGCAACGATGCTGCCAAGTTTGCCTCGAATTTTGTCGGTTTCTTATATGTTACGTCCAACACCGATGCCATCTTGTCGCCATATTTAGCATCAAATCCCCCTGCCGAGAAGTTCACTTCTCCCACCATATCTGGATTGATAAAACTCAATCCCTCTTGTTGTCCTGCTCGCACCAGCAATGGTCTATACACCTCTATTCCATTCACATACACACTATTTTCGTCGTAATTACCGCCACGCACCGAGTATTGCGAACTCATTTCGTTGTTCGAACTCACTCCGGCGAATGTTGTCAAAAGGCTCTCTATATTTCCACCCGATGCATCTGGCATCAATCGCAAACTTTCACTATCCAAGGTCATCATTGTTGAGGTCTGACGCTGAAATCCTTTCACCTCTACCTCTTCGAGCAACTCTGTGTCTGTCTGTAAATTAACGACTATAGTATATGCCAATTCGTCGCCTATTGCCACTTTTCGCTCTGCCGCCACATAGCCCACACACGAGAACTGCAGTGTTATCGAGTCCTGATGCTGAAACGACAACTCAAAATATCCTTTCTCATTGGTTATAGTTCCCGATGCTGTCTCTTTTATCTGCACTGTAGCAAACTCCACCGCACGCTTCTCCTCGTTAAGAACATAACCCCTAACGTACACCTTCTGTGCCGACACCATCGATGCCAACATCATACATAATATCAATATTTTATACTTCATCACGCTTTACTCAATCGTGCATATTTCAACAACAATTGCTTTTCTCCAAATTCATCAAAATCAATACGTGCCTTACGATTATCCCCATCGCCTGTGATTTCCAACACCGTACCTTCTCCAAACGTACTATGCAACACCCTCTCGCCAGGATAGAATCCCATCACATCTTGCGCCGCTGCCGGAGCCTTCGATGCCGAACTCACTGGCTTAAACGTACCCTTGTGCGTCTGCTTTGGCACTGGTGTTTTTATAATCTCTTTCTTCTTAAATGCACCAAACGCCGAATCTTTATTCGATGCAAAGCCTCGCGAGGTTTCGTCCGTGCGAGACGAATAAGGTCGCGCAT
>JAZLEE010000028.1:0-5871 GCA_045615085.1 Candidatus Aphodosoma sp.
TATTTGCTATCTCATTGGTGATTGCAGGTTTCTTTATCTTTGGCGGACAAACCGAAGTTGAAGGCAATGGTGGCGAATTATTGTCAACTCCGGTGTTTACAGAGTTGTTCCTTAATTGGACTTATGCTCTTTTCGCTATTGCTGTACTTGCTACTCTTGTTGCAGCTGTCTTCACTTTTGTGACAAACTTCCGTAAAGACCCTAAAAAAGGTATTGGAACTCTTGCTGTTTTAGTTGTATTTGCTCTTGTATTCGTAATTTCTTGGTTCATCGGTTCACCTGAAGAACTTAAAATTATCGGTTACGAAGGTACTGACAACGTTGGCTTCTGGGCTCAATATTCAGATATGTGTATGTATGCAACTATCATCTTTGCATCTGCTACTATCCTTGCTTTGTTAGGCACAACATTGTATTCTAAAATTAAAGGTTAATATACCTAATAGCATTAAAAACGAGAAAAATGGCTAATAAAAGAAAATTACCTGAAATTAATGCGAGTCAGATGGCTGACATCTCGTTCTTGCTTTTGATTTTCTGGCTTTGTTCAACTACAATGTCGACCGACCAAGGTCTTTCTCGTCGTCTTCCACCACCTCTTCCACCTAATATGGAAAAACAAGATGTGGAGGTTAACGAACGTAATATCTTCGTTGTATTGATCAACTCTCAAAATCAATTGCTCGTACAAGGTGAACCTATGGACGTTAAAGAGTTAAGAGCAGAAGCTAAAGCTTTCATCCTTAATACTGAAAACGACCCACATAAGCCTGTACTCGTAGAAACTACAGCCGATGTATTGGACAAAAATGGTAATGTTGAGCGTACTTTGAAAGCTTACACTACTAAACAACACGTTGTCTCTCTACAAAACGACCGTGGTACTTTGTATGAAAAATACATCGAAGTACAAAACGAGTTGGTGGCTGCATATAACGAAATTCGCGACGAGTATTCTCGTAAAGAGTTTGGTGGTTTGACATTCAACGAATTAACTCCAGAACAACAAGAGGCTGTTCAAACAATGTATCCACAAAAAATCTCTGAAGCTGAACCTAAAAACTATGGAGGAAAAAAATAATGGCACAAATTAGAAAAGGTGGAAAAAAAGAGGTACCTGGTGTTAATACTTCATCATTGCCTGACATCGTGTTTATGCTTTTGTTCTTCTTCATGGCTACTACTACAATGAAGGAAGTAACTTACAAAGTACAATTGACAGTACCTGAAGCTACAGAACTTCAAAAGCTCGAGAAAAAATCTCTTACTCGTTACATCTACATTGGTACACCTATGAAAGAGTACCAAAAAATGTATGGTAAAGAATCTCGCGTGCAACTCGACGATGCGTTTGCCGAAGTAGATGAAATCGAAATGTTCATCGAAAACGAACGTAACGCTATGAAAGAGAGCGATCAAGGTTTGCTTACTGTTTCTATCAAAGCAGACAAAGAAACCAAAATGGGTATCATTACAGATATCAAACAAGCTCTTCGTCGTGCTCAAGCGCTTAAAATCAACTATGCTGCAACAAAACGTATGACATATTGATTCGCTTTATATTCTGAAAAGAGGATTATCCAGTTGGGTAATCCTCTTTTTTTTATGAAAATTTATAATATATCTTTTGCTTATTATGCATAATTTTTGTAACTTTGCAGATTATAAAAATAAAGTGGTATGATAAAGTCATTTTTTAAGGAAGTTGGTGCTTATTGCCTATTGATGAAGAAGACATTTGCTCGTCCCGACAATTGGCGTATGGTGCTCAAACAAGTGCCAACTGAGATGGTGAAGCTTGGCGTAGATTCGGTTGGGATAATTCTTATTATCTCAGTCTTTATGGGTGTTATTATGACTATGCAAGTGGTGTTGAATACCGAGAATCCTATGTTGCCTCGCTATACTACTGGTCTTATGCTACGCGATACCTATTTGCTTGAGTTCTCATCTACTATCATGTGTCTCTTGTTGGCAGGTAAGGTGGGTTCTAATATAGCGTCTGAGATTGGCTCTATGCGTGTTTCCGAGCAGATAGATGCAATGGAGATTATGGGGGTTAATTCTGCCAACTATCTCATTTTGCCAAAAGTATTGGGCTTAGTGTTGTTTATGCCTATATTGGTTACATTCTGCGTTGCTCTTGGGCTTTTAGGAGGTGCAGGTGTGGCTCAATTCACCGATTTGATTACGATGAGCGACTATATCTATGGTATCCAGTATGCATTTTATCCATTCTATTTCACTCAAGGTGTGATTAAATCCCTTTTCTTTGGGTTTATTATATCTTCTGTTTCGTCATATTATGGCTATAATGCCTATGGTGGCGCATTGGCAGTAGGTCGTGCAAGTACTCATGCTGTAGTCAATAGTAGTGTTATCATGCTTCTTGCCGACGTAGTATTGACCAAAATCATGCTCACATAACCTAACCTCTAACCCCTAACCTTTAACCATAAAATTAATGATTGAAGTAAAGAATTTACATAAATCCTTTGATGGAAAAAAGATATTAGAAGACATTTCTGCTCAGTTTTTGAGTGGCAAGGTCAATCAGATTATCGGACAAAGTGGTTCGGGTAAGACTGTATTCATGAAGTCGGTGATTGGACTTTTCCGTGCCGAAGAAGGAGAGGTGTTGTATGATGGACGTAATTTGGTGGAGATGTCGGGACGTGAGGTAAAACTTTTGCGTCGTGAAGTGGGTATGTTGTTCCAAGGTTCGGCGTTATTCGATTCACTCACAGTGTTGGGCAATGTGATGTTTCCGCTCGAAATGTTTTCGGGTATGACACGTAAAGAGATGGAGGCGAGAGCTAAATTCTGTTTGGCGCGTGTGAATCTTATGCCAGAGAAACATCATCTTTATCCAGGCGAAATTAGTGGTGGTATGCAAAAGCGTGTAGCTATTGCACGTGCTATAGCCCTCAATCCTCGATATTTGTTTTGCGACGAACCGAACTCGGGTCTCGACCCTGTTACATCGTTGGTTATTGATAAATTGATTGAAGAGATTACTGAGGAGTACAATATTACTACTATCGTCAATACCCACGATATGAACTCTATCATGGAGACAGGTGCTCATATTATCCTCATCGAAAAGGGTCGTAAAGCATGGGAAGGCTCAAAAGACGATATCTTTACCTCAGACAACAAATCGCTTAATGACTTTGTCTTTGCGTCGGATCTATTTAAAAATGTAAAACGAGCAGTGAATAATAAATGACCGTTGACTATTGACTGTTGACTGTCAATAAAAGAATATTAACCTTTAAAACTTTGAACTATGGAAAAAACACGTTACTCTGATGCTGAATTAGAAGAATTCAAAGCTATCATTTTGGACAAATTAGCAAAAGCACAAAAGGAATATGAAGAGTTGCGAAGTGTAGTAAGTAATGCCGATGGCAATGATGTGAATGATACATCACCTACATTCAAAACACTTGAAGAGGGTGCTCTTACTTTGGCTAAAGAGGCTCATGGTCAATTAGCACAACGCCAAATGAAGTTCATCCAACATCTTCAAGCTGCTCTCATTCGTATCGAGAATAAAACTTATGGTATTTGTCGCGAAACAGGCAAGTTGATACCAAAAGAACGTCTCCGTGCTGTGCCTCATGCAACTTTGAGTATTGAAGCAAAAAACAATAAAAAATAAAGAATGAGCAAAATAAAAAAATACTTGCCACTGATAGTTCTATTGGTGGCTATTGTTGCGGACCAATGGTTGAAGTTCTACATTAAGTTAAACTTCATGTTGGGTGAGAGTGTGCGTGTGTTTGATTGGTTTCAAATACTTTTTGTTGAGAATCCAGGTATGGCATTTGGTTGGGAACTTGGCAGTAAGTTGTTTCTAACTATATTCCGCATTGTGGTATCAGGCGTAGTGGTGTGGTATTTAGTGCGATTGATGCGTGATGGCTATAAGATGGGTTATCAGATAGTTGTGAGTCTCATTCTTGCAGGAGCAGTGGGCAATATTATCGACTGTGTCTCTTATGGTGTGATATTTTCTGAGAGTACATTCACTCAAACGGCCGAGTTGATGCCAGCTACAGGCGGATATGCCACTTGGTTTATGGGTAAAGTGGTAGATATGTTCTATTTCCCTTTGTTTACGTTTCCTAATTGGGTGCCACTGTTGGGAGGTGAAATATTTTTTAGTCCGATATTCAATTTGGCTGATAGCTATATCACCGTTGCTATATTTACGTTGATAATATTCTATCATAAGGACTTTAATGATACGATAGAGAGATATACAAAGAGACAAGAGAAGTAAGACACGAGATATGATGAAACGAAGTTTATTATATTTTTTGTTGTTGATATTCTTATCGGGGTGCACATTGCGTCCGTGGGGTGTGTTGTCGCAAGAGAAGATGGTCGCAGTGTTGCTTGATGTGCATATAGTTGAGGCTACGATTAAAACCTTGGATAGCAACTCAAAGAGAATAGAAAAGCAAGAGTATTATAATACAATGTTTGCCAAGCATGGTATAACAAAAGAGCAATTTGATCATTCGTTGGAGTGGTATTCGCGCCATCCAAATCGTTTGGTGGCAATCTACGATGAGGTGAAGATCCAAGCAGAGCAACTTCAGGCGAGGGTAGAGGCGTATGAGTTCCATCCCGACGACAAACCAACACGAGCTGATTCTATTACTGAGTTCGATATTTGGCATTGGGAACGCGATAGAGTGTTGGCATTGAATAGTGATAGCATTTTGGCTGTCGACTCATTGCATTTTAGTATAAAAGACTCAGCATATTGCTATAATTCAGAGATGTTGCGTTTCTATCTCAAGATGCGCGTTTATGCACCTGATTCAGTGTCTTTTGTCACACGTATGGTTTGCCACTATTCCGACTCGGTGGTCGATACATTGGAATATATCTCTCGAGCAGACTCGGTGTGTCGTCGTTATCGATTTACGCAGTTGATACCAAGTTTCAGAAATATAGATAGTTTGTTTATCGAGTTGGTTGATTCTGCTCGAACTATAGAACGAGTGCAGATTGATAGCGTAGAGTTGAAGCGCGTTTATGATAAATTCACCTATCCATTTGATCCTGACACGCGTAAGTTCATACGAAACGCAAATGATTCAATACAAAAAGCGAAAGAGCATAAGCTTGAAGTGCAACTTAAAAAAAACAATAAAACCTCAAAGAAAAAATAACTATTAACTAAATGAAGCGTGTAGCAGCAAATAAAGTATTGGTTGACTCCACCACAATCGAGAACAATCTCATGATTGAGCGCGACGACAATGGTCGTGTTCGACGCATGGTTTGCATTACCGATTGTCAGGTCGAGCCTTCGTCTACGCTCTTCTATAATGGTTTGATTACGACCGATGTTGACCTTTCGAAGCGCGAGGTAGGACTCTCTGTTATCGATATGGTGCAAGACTCCTTGGCTATAGGATACTCAGGACGATTACTCCTTTGGCAAAATCTCTCACTTAGTGAATTTCGTATTAAAGAAGATACAAAAGTTATAGCAATTTAGTAATTAAAATAATAGTATAATAAAATGGCAAAAGAATTAAAAGAACTCACACCACGTGAGGAGAACTACTCACAATGGTATAACGACTTGGTTGTGAAAGCCGACTTGGCAGAAAACTCGGCAGTGCGTGGATGTATGGTCATCAAACCATATGGCTATGCAATTTGGGAAAAAATTCAACGTCAACTCGATGATATGTTCAAAGAAACAGGTCACGTAAATGCCTATTTCCCACTCTTGATTCCAAAATCATTCCTTAGCCGCGAGGCTGACCACGTAGAGGGCTTTGCAAAAGAGTGTGCCGTGGTTACACACTATCGTCTCAAAAATAGCGAAGAGGGCAAAGGCGT
>JAZLEE010000029.1:0-1608 GCA_045615085.1 Candidatus Aphodosoma sp.
TTATCCTACTTTTTGTCCACCCTGCCTCGATTTATTAAAACAAAAACGAGTCCCAAATTTATTTGGAACTCGTTTGCGGTGCGTACGGGACTCGAACCCGTGACCCCATGCGTGACAGGCATGTATTCTAACCAACTGAACTAACGCACCAATATGTTTTGCTGTTCTAATCTTAAAGCGAGTGCAAAGATAGAACATTATTTTCTATTGTGCAAATTTTTCAACACTTATTTTAGATAAAATATATAAATTGTCTGAAAAGACGGCCTTTAGACCTATTAAATATTATTGGTGTCCGATAAAAATCGGTTAAGCTAAAAATAGTGTGCTCGGCTGCTGTATAACAGCGGTCGAGTACTATTTTTAAAATTACAAGCCCCCTTTAATCAAACAGAGTCGGTTTTGGTGGTGGTTTGTCAATGGAATTCAGCATTTCCTCCCAATCCTTTTCGGGGTTATTGAACAGGCTGTAGAAGTTTACATAGTACATCAATGCAATTCGCATCATTGTCGCCAGCCCCGAGAAGCTCCATCGTCGTTTTAATCGTCTCTGCATTACCATCAACAGCAGATTGGCTATGAGTGTAACCCATATTTGTATCTTTATAGCATTGGCGCTCTCACCATAGAAATATTTAAGTGGAAAGTTCTGTTTTATCTGCTTGAACAGCAGTTCTATCTCCCACCTCTGGCGGTATATGGCTATGATTTCGTTAGGGTCTGAATCCAGGTCATTGGTCAGCAATGATACAAGTTTGCGTTTTTTGATATCAACATAAGTCACAATCCTTGCGTAGTGCTTTATAGTGTCTCCGCCTTTGAGTTGCTTGGAGAACGTGACGTGCTGCAGTCGCACTTCCATAAGCCCATCGGCTGTTTGATACATAACATCCTGGTTTATTGTGTATTTTAGCGACTTTTTCATCTTGGTGACATATATGACACCTCTCTGAGTAAGTTCTTCGAACTTCTCATAGTCAATGTAGGCTCTGTCCATAGCCATAATATCACCTTTGTTCAGGGTGCTTGGTTTAAGCATAAAGGAGTCGTTGGTGGCGGCTGAAGTGAACTTGATGTCGGAAGGGACACCCTCGTTGGCCTGAATGACTGTATGAACCTTTATGCCGCCTTTCTTCTTGCCTATCTTTGGGTGTCGTCCTACGCCTTTGAAGATAAGATTGGAAAATAATGTTATCGTAGTGGAATCAATAATTTGGAGTCTATCCATCCATTTGGGTTGCTTGCGGCTTCGGCTGTCCGATATAAGTTCGCCTTTGTATCGTGCATACAGCTCGCGGTATATCTCCTCAAATATGCTTTCTGAACGGCGCTTATTGGCATCAGCCAGCGTGCTGCGACCTATCTTGAAGGTTATGCCAATGTGTGCCAACTTGTTGGTGTCGGCAAGCAGAGAGGTGGTTATCTCGCGCAGAGAGTCAAAACGCTTGATGACGGCATAGAGCATTACAACTAAGTGTACCCACACCGTAAAGCGTTTGGTGTAATGTTCTCCACCATGTTCGCGACTAATTTGAAGAATTTTTGCCTTGTCAAGCAGATTTATTACTTGCGAATACAACGGCTGTCCGATAAAATGTGTACTTTTGC
>JAZLEE010000030.1:0-1537 GCA_045615085.1 Candidatus Aphodosoma sp.
ATTTCAACACTATCAGCAGTGAGCCATACGATGTTGTTATCCTTCAATACAGCATGGGCTTTAGGAGATTGTGCAACCTTTTTAGGAGAAACAATGCGTTGTTTGCCTGTGCGGATATTAATTGCATAGGTGTTTGAATCCTCTTGGTGGAGATATTCGTTTGGATAATCACTACTCCACTTGACTTGATAGTTTTGAGGAATAAGTTCGCGACTGAGAATAGCCTCTTCCATAGTGAGAAGACGGCGTTCTTGGGCTATAAGGGTGCTTGCTAGGGTTAATAATGCAAGTAGTAGGGTTTGGGGTTTCATTGTTGATATTTTGAGGGTTACACGGAAAATTTTTCTCTCACGGATACTCTTTTCTTTCACAGAAGACACGGAAGACGCCGTGGCTACGCTAGCTGATTTATCTCCCACAAATGACACAAATTTTTTACGACCTGCGGTCGATTGGTAATAAATTTGCGTTCAGGGGAAATTAAAGTTTTTCGCCAAAAGCGAGGTCGCCACAATCGCCAAGACCTGGGACGATATATTTGTGTGAGTTGAGTTCTGGATCGAGGGTTGCAGTGTAGATATCGCAATCGGGCATTACTTTTGAGATATAATCTACTGCATATTGGGCAGATACGATACTGCAAACAATGACACGAGCAGGTGTGCCATGTGAGAGAAGGGCTTTATATGCCAACTCCATAGACGAGCCTGTTGCCAACATTGGGTCGCAAAGAATAACAGTTTTGCCTTCGAGCGATGGAGCGGCAATGTATTCTATATGCACATCAAAATTGGTATCATCGGTATATTTGCGATAAGCAGAAACAAAACAATTTTCGGCACGGTCGAAGAAATCAAGTACACCATTGTGCATAGCAAGACCTGCGCGAAGAATAGATGCCACAACAATCTTGTCGGCTACAACATTGGTAGGTGCAATGCCGAGAGGAGTTTGTACTGGTTCGGTTGTATAATTAAGCGTTTTGCTGATTTCGTAACACATCACTTGTGCAATACGTTCGATATTACGGCGAAAACGCATTGGGTCGTTTTGTATTTCTACAGAACGGATTTCTTTGATGAAATTGCTTAGAAGAGAATTTTGTTTGTCTAAAACGTGAATCATAGTCTTATAATAAAAAAAAGAGGCGCAAAATAATTTGCGCCTCTTCACATTATATATTAAGCATTTTTGATTGCTGCTTGAGCCGCTGCCAAACGTGCGATAGGCACACGGAATGGAGAGCAAGATACGTAGTTGAGACCAACTTTGTGGCAGAATTCAACTGAAGATGGTTCACCACCGTGCTCACCACAGATACCGCATTTGAGGTCTGGGCGCACTGAGCGACCTTTGTCAGTAGCCATTTGCACGAGTTGACCAACACCATTTTGGACGAGGACTTGGAATGGGTCGTTTTTCAAAATCTTCATATCGAGGTATGCAGGCAAGAACGAAGCAATATCGTCGCGAGAATAACCGAATGTCATTTGAGTCAAGTCGTTAGTACCGAATGAGAAGAATTCAGCTTTAGAAG
>JAZLEE010000031.1:0-3067 GCA_045615085.1 Candidatus Aphodosoma sp.
ATGAGGCAAATCGATCATGTGCAAAAGGAAATAAGGGTACACCGCAACGCAGTTGCCTAATACCTCAGCACCGAGATTCATAAAGACAAGACCCACACCAATAGTAGGATCGCCAAAATATTGTTGCCATGGATATTGACGAGTAGAAGGAAACTCTACATCAATCTCACCTCCCCATGATGGTCCAGGTGCTATGATTTTAGAAGGTTTATCTGAATATAGAATTTGACCTCCACGAGCATTAGTCTTAACTGTAATTTCGGTTTTTTCGTCAGTAGTTTTTTCTGCAAAAGCAGAGATTGTTGCAAGCAACAAACAAAAAATACAAACAATTTTTTTCATTCTAAATACCATTATAATTTATTATGCAAAGGTAGTGATTTTTTTTGAGATAAGAAATACATTTTCGCATTTATAAAAAGGAGACTAACACATTGATAGTCTCCTTAAAAATCAATCTTTTTTCTCTTCTTTATCTTCGAGGAAAGTTTCGACAAATTTGTCTTCGACTTTTTGATAAGCATCTACAACTGTATCCTCGATTTTTTGATAAGTGCCCACTACGGCATCCTCTACTTTTTGGTAGCCATTGACTACAGCTTTTTCGATTTTGGTTGTTTTTAATTTCTTTTCCATAATAATAATTTAAAAGGGTTAAACCATTTATGAGAATTCGAGTGCAAAGTTACGACTATTTCTTCATTGTCGACATAAAATACATTCGCACAAATTAGACAAAAAGTCGGCAACCGTTGCATATATCGGAAATATACGCTAAATTTGCACGACAAAAACTCTTTTTATATGAAAAATCAAATCAACTACCTCAATTGGCGCAACTATTTCAAAGCAGACAATATATATGCCATTGGCGAGGACTTGATATTGCTCGACAAACAGTTGATGCAATCGCCAAAAGAGCCATTTAAAGTGGATATGCTAACCGCTGTAATTTGCACAAAAGGAGAAGCGCGCGGCAGTGTAAATCTCGAACCGATAGAGACTCATCCCAACACATTCAACGTATTTCTACCAGGACAAATCGTCACACACGACTATCAAAGCGACGATTTCGAAGCAAAATATATAATCATGTCGCTCAACTTCATCGAGCAATTGGGACTAAACAAACGTTTTACGATATACAATTCGCAAACACAGATGTTGCAATCGACACTGTCGGATTACGAATTAAGTGGTTTTCTTACATTCTATCAACTACTTAAATGGAATATATCGAACCAGACCAACAGCTACCGATTGGAAACGGCAAAACATATGACTATAGCTTTTTTCTATGGGTTTAGTCATACTTTCAACCATACACAATTGGTGAATAACAACGCAAGTCGTCCACAACAAATAGCCGATAGTTTTATGTCGATGGTGAAAGAACATTTTCGCAAAGAGCACACACTCGACTTCTACGCAAGTGCATTGTGCGTTACACCCAAATATTTAACCACAACCATAAAATCAGAGACAGGCGTGAATGCTAAAGAGTGGATTAGTAGATACTTAATACTCGAGGCAAAAGCATTGTTGAAGTCCACCAACCTGACCGTACAACAAATCAGCGAAGAGCTAGGCTTCGTGTCGCAAGACGTATTTGGCAAGTATTTCAAACACCACACAGGCATTTCGGCTAAAGAATATAGGATGAATGGAGAATTGAGAATAAAATGAAGAGTCAAGAAATTTTATAGTAAATATTTATAAAAATAATTGGCAATATGAATAATTATCATTAACTTTGCCGTTCAAATAGACAAAAACGTGGCGTACCACATCAATTCGACCGATGGTATC
Organism: Candidatus Aphodosoma sp.; assembly: GCA_045615085.1. Classification (GTDB taxonomy): domain Bacteria; phylum Bacteroidota; class Bacteroidia; order Bacteroidales; family Paludibacteraceae; genus Aphodosoma. The sequence continues at coordinate 1,810 of JAZLEE010000031.1, forward strand.
GTCATATTGTTAATAACTAATCATTAATAACCAAATAAATAGAAAAAAATTATGGCAAACTGTATTTGTGAACTTCAACCAACTGCGTTATGGAAAAACTTCTATAATCTCTGTCAAGTTCCACACCCATCACATCACCTTGAACAAATCACTAAATTGATTGTTGACTTTGGTAAAGGTCTTGGTCTTGAAACAATTGTAGACAAAGCTGGTAACGTGCTTATCCGCAAACCTGCTACTCCAGGTATGGAAAATGTGACTCCTGTGATTCTTCAAGCTCACATGGACATGGTGCCACAAAAAAATAACGACAAAGTACACAATTTCGAAACTGACCCTATTGAAACTATCATTGATGGCGATTGGGTACGCGCTAATGGTACTACTCTCGGTGCCGACAACTGTATTGGTGTGGCTGCAGGTATGGCAATCCTCGAAAGCAAAGATATTCAACATGGACCTATCGAACTCTTTATCACTGCAGATGAAGAAACAGGTATGTATGGTGCATTTGGTCTTGAACCAGGTTTCCTCCAAGGTAAACTCTTGATGAACATGGACTCAGAGGACTTTGGTGAACTCTATGTAGGTTGTGCAGGTGGTATGGATGCTACTATCGAGTGGAAATACCAAGGCGTAGCTCTTCCTGTAGGTGATATCGCATTGAAAGTGAATATCACTGGATTGAAAGGTGGTCACTCTGGTTTGGAAATCAACCTTGGTCGTGCTAACGCCAACAAATTGTTGTTCCGCTTCTTGAAAGAAGCCGTATCACAATACGAAGCTCGTCTTGCTAAAGTAGAAGGTGGTAATATGCGTAACGCTATCCCACGTGAGGCTTATGCAATCATCACTATCCCTGCTGAAGCACGCGAAGAGATAGAAAAACTCGTAGAAGAATATGCAGCATTGTTCAACGAAGAATACAAAGTGACAGAAAACCAAATAATCTTCACATGCGAAGAAGTTGAAGCCCCTGAAATGCTCATCCCTGAAGAAATTCAAGATGACCTTATCAATGCAGTAACTGCTTGTCCTAATGGTGTATTCCGCATGATTCCTGCTATTCCTGATACAGTTGAAACTTCTATGAACCTCTCAATTGTTGAAGCTAATACAGAAGAAATCTCAATCAAATGCTTGCTCCGCTCATCGGTTGACAGCAAAAAATATGAATTGGCAGAAATGGTGGAAAGCGTGTTCACATTGGCTGGTGCTAAAGTTGAATTCTCTGGTAGCTATTCTGGTTGGAATCCAA
>JAZLEE010000032.1:0-2940 GCA_045615085.1 Candidatus Aphodosoma sp.
TGCTGTGAGGCGTTTGATGCGATCCATGAGCCATGCGTTAGACAACTCGCCAAGAAGGAAGCCTGTGAGCGAAGCAATGACGATACGAGGCACATAGGTGAACATCGTATTATAAGCATTGGCTTCGGTCTGCAAATAGTCAGGCGAAGGGAGCCATACGCCCATTTGGGTACAAAAAACCATGACTATATTGCACACAAAAGTGAGCCATATAATCTTTTTGGCAGTGCGATAGCCCCATATTTCAGTAAGGACATCACCCAACATATACGCAAAGGGGAAAGTGATTGTACCAGCGTCGAAATAGAACCATCCGGCAATGCTTATGACCTTGACTGCCATGATATTCGACACGAGATAGAGAGTAACGAAAAGAGCCGTAACTGCCATCAAAGGCATAGTGCTCTCACGTCGGTTTTTGAAAGGGTTTTCCGATACCTTGTCCATAATGTTATATTTATTAATTTCGAGTGCAAAGTTAGTGATTTTAATTCATAATTTAGTATCTTTGCAAAAAAAATGTAGAAATTATGTAGTTTTTAGGAAACTTGTGCGTCTAATAGGCAAAAAGAACAAAAAACAATGGAAGAAAAAGAATTTGAGAAAATTGTAAGAGAACACAAAAACACAATATATACAGTATGCTTTATGTTCTCGAAAGATGCAGACGAGGTGAACGATCTGTTTCAGGAAACACTCATAAATCTTTGGCAAGGATTCAAGGGTTTTAAGGGTGAGAGTTCTATTCGCACATGGATTTGGCGCGTTAGTTTGAACACATGCATATCGTCCGAACAGAAGAAAAGCAAATTGCAAACCGTTCCGCTATCAATGGACATCAACCTCTATGAGGACACCGACGAAGATTCGCGCCAAATTCAGATGTTATACAGCAGAATAAATCGCCTAAAACCATTCGACCGCGCCATCGTACTACTCTGGTTGGACAATCTATCGTACGACGAAATTGCCGCCATAGTGGGCATCTCAGTAAAAAATGTATCGGTGCGCCTTGTCCGCATCAAAGAGGAACTTAAGAAAATGTCAAACAACTAAACTACTGGTTTTATGGAAAATAACATTCAATTTGAAGAATTGCAAGAGTTGAGAAAACAACTAACTTTGCTAAATAATAAACTCGAGAAACAAGAGATTGTAAACAATAAATTAATTCGTAATTCACTAAAAAATAAGATATCAAACATCAATCGCACAGGAATTATAATGGCTATATGCGCAGCTATTGCAACACCGATATGCGCCTTTAATTTTCATTACATACTCCACTTTTCGATTGCATTTAACGTTTTCACTTGTGTGTTTATGGTGATTGCCGTTGCATATACACTTTGGTCGCACAAAGGGTTGAGTAATAATCTTTTGGACGGAGATTTGATTAGTGTAAGCGAGAGAGCATTGCGTACGAGAAAACGCTACAAACAATGGTATTATTTTAGTTATCCTTGGCTTGCCGTATGGTTGTGCTGGTTAGGATGGGAGATGTATACAAAAATTGAAAATAGAGAAATGTTGATGGGTGCAATAGTAGGTGGAGTCGTAGGATTAATAATTGGTGGCGCATGGGGAATTCGCCAACGCAACAAAATATACAAGAATATTGATGATATATTGGCTCAAATTGAGGAGTTGAAGAAAGAGGATTAAACAACTTTCTATCATAAATGACGAAAGAGCATTCTCGGATTTATTAGAAAATCTTGAGAATGCTCTTTTTTATATTTTTTCAAGCGAAATACACACTGTGAGTGGGTGTCTGTTTACTACGGAGCAGGTTGCTTGCACCTTGCTTGAGGGTAGGGTAATTTTTCAGAGTTGAACACACACTGTGGGTGGGTATTCTTATTTTGTAGGGCGATCAAAAAATGGGCTTTTTGATGAGGCTGAGATGGCGATACCGACTGTGATATGTACATCATTGCCAAGGAAACCGAGTTCTTCGGCAGCTACGCCGATTGAGTACATGACGCGTGTGTCAAGACGGAGGTCGGCCGCTGTGGCACATGCCGAACCGAGCGCAATGCCTACGTCGATGCTATTCATCACACAAGGAACATCGGCAGGCACTTCGGCACACGAAGGAAATCCACAATGACCACAATTGAGCGACATTGGCTGAATATGAGTACCTATAACTACAACTGCTTCGGACTGAAGCACATTGCCTGCGTCACGAATGAAGGATGGACGATTGCGTTCGTTGCCAATCTCGACCATACGGTCGGCTAACTGACGAAGTTCGTCGCCTTCGATGAGGGCTGCTTCGATGATGTCAACGCCGCGAGCCTTTGGGGCTGTGCGGGCTGCAATGAGTAGTTGACGCGCTGCTGAGATAACATTTTCGTGGCGCGATGTGCGTTCGTTTATAATCATATTTGAAAATTATTTTTAGACAGAATGACAGAAAAACATAATTCTTACTCCTTACTCCTTAATTTACAACCACTTCTTAATACGGAAATAGAGGAGGATGAGCACTACGGTGAGAATCATCAAGCCTATTGCGAATGGATAGCCATATGCCCATGAGAGTTCGGGCATTTGGTCGAAGTTCATACCATACATACTGGCGATGAGTGTTGGCGGAAGGAAAATCACATTGACGACTGTGAAAATCTTGATGATTTTATTTTGTTGGATGTTAACAAGACCGAGGAATGTGTCTTGCAAATACTCGAGACGGTCGAACGAGAAACGAGTGTGCTCGATGAGGGAGTTGATGTCCTTGATGATGATTGAGAGTTTAGATTTTGCCTCTGATGGAAAAAGTTCGCTCTTCAACATATTGGAACATACACGGCTTTTGTCGACAATATTCTCACGGATGAGCATTGTTTTTTCTTGCAACTCCTTGATAGCAATGAGGATGTCGTCGCTCGCATCGTCGTCGTCTTTCAATTGATTAGAGAGAACGGTGATTTC
>JAZLEE010000033.1:0-6411 GCA_045615085.1 Candidatus Aphodosoma sp.
GGTATCCCAGAATCGCTCAACGTATTGTTGCACGAATTGGAAGGTCTTGCTCTTAGCGTTAAATTAGAGTAATACCACTCATTAGAGGAATTTAATATTAATTGCGCATTTATTTGCACTTATCATATAAAAGACTATGGCTTTTAGAAGAGATAATAAAGTAAAAACTAATTTCAGCAAAATCACTATAGGATTGGCTTCTCCAGAAGAAATTCTTGAAGCATCTTATGGTGAGGTGTTGAAGCCAGAAACTATCAACTATCGTACATACAAACCAGAACGCGATGGTTTGTTCTGCGAGCGCATATTTGGTCCAACACGTGACTATGAATGCCATTGCGGTAAATACAAACGTATCCGTTACAAAGGTATTGTCTGCGATCGTTGTGGTGTGGAAGTTACTGAAAAGAAAGTTCGTCGTGAACGTTCTGGTCACATTCAACTTGTTGTACCTGTGGCACATATTTGGTATTTCCGTTCTACACCAAACAAAATTGGTTACCTTCTTGGAATGCCATCTAAGAAATTAGATGCAATCATTTATTACGAAAAATATATTATCCTCCAAGCAGGTATTCTCGAAGGCGTAGAAGGTGTTCAAGTTGGCGAGTTGATTGAAGAGAATCGTTATATGGAGTTGATGGATATGTTGTACGAAAAAGATCGTAATAACCATTTGCTCGAAGATACAGATCCAAATAAGTTTATTTGTAAAATGGGTGCTGAGGCTATTTATGATATGCTTCGTAACCTTGATTTGGATAAACTTTCATATGAATTGCGTGATAAAGCAAACACAGATACATCGCAACAACGTAAAGCTGAAGCTTTGAAACGTTTGAACGTTATCGAATCTTTCCGTGCTGCACGTCATCGCAATCGTCCAGAGTGGATGATTCTTAAAACGTTGCCTGTAATTCCACCTGAATTGCGTCCTTTGGTGCCACTTGATGGTGGTCGTTTCGCAACTTCAGATATCAATGACTTGTATCGTCGTGTTATTATTCGTAATAACCGTCTTAAACGTCTCATCGAAATTAAGGCTCCAGAGGTTATTCTTCGTAATGAAAAACGTATGTTGCAAGAGGCTGTTGACTCTTTGATTGACAACTCTCGCAAATCAAATGCAATGAAGACTGACTCAAATCGTCCTTTGAAATCTTTGACAGACAGTTTGAAAGGTAAACAAGGTCGTTTCCGTCAAAACCTTCTCGGTAAACGTGTCGACTATTCAGCACGTTCGGTTATCGTTGTTGGTCCAGAATTGCAAATGCACGAATGCGGTCTTCCTAAAGATATGGCAGCAGAGCTTTACAAACCATTTATCATTCGTAAACTCATCGAACGTGGTATTGTAAAAACAGTTAAGTCTGCTAAAAAATTCATTGATCGTAAAGACCCTGTAGTTTGGGATATTCTTGAACACGTGATGAAAGGTCACCCTGTGCTTCTCAACCGTGCTCCTACGCTTCACCGTCTTGGTATTCAAGCATTCCAACCTAAGATGATTGAGGGTAAAGCAATCCAACTTCACCCACTTTCATGTACTGCGTTCAACGCCGACTTCGACGGTGACCAGATGGCGGTTCACCTCCCACTTGGTAATGAGGCAGTTCTTGAAGCACAAATGCTTATGCTTGCTTCGCATAACATTCTCAACCCTGCTAATGGTTCGCCTATTACAGTGCCTTCTCAAGATATGGTGCTAGGTCTTTACTACATCACTAAGGCTCGCGAAGGTGTGAAAGGTGAAGGTCTTAAATTCTATTCTCCAGAAGAGGTTGAAATTGCTTATAACGAAGGTGCGGTTGATATCCACGCGATTATCTCTGTTCGTACACATGATGTTGATGCAGAAGGTAATTATGTGACTCGTTTGATTGAGAAAACAACAGTTGGTCGTGTTATCGTTAATAAATTCGTACCAAAAGAGTGTGGTTATCTTAACGAATTGCTTTCTAAAAAATCACTTCGTAATGTTATCGGTCATGTTATCGAAACTTGTGGTGTGGCTCGTACAGCAAAATTCTTGGATGATATCAAAAACTTAGGTTATCAAATGGCATTCCGTGGTGGTTTGTCTTTCAACTTGGCTGACGTTATTATTCCAGAAGAAAAAGCAGCACTTGTTAACTCTGGTTACGAAGAGGTAGAAAATATCATGAATGATTATAACATGGGTTATATCACTAATAACGAACGTTATAATCAAATTATTGATACTTGGACTCGTGTTAATAGCGAGTTGACAAATGTCGTAATGAAACAACTCTCGGGCGACAATCAAGGTTTCAACTCTGTATATATGATGTTGGATTCAGGTGCCCGTGGTTCGCGTGAGCAGATTCGTCAGTTGTCTGGTATGCGTGGTTTGATGGCTAAACCTCAAAAAGCAGGTGCAGAAGGCGGTCAAATTATCGAAAACCCTATCTTGGCGAACTTTAAAGAAGGTCTTAGCGTGTTGGAGTATTTTATCTCTACTCACGGTGCGCGTAAAGGTCTTGCCGATACGGCGTTGAAAACAGCCGATGCTGGTTACCTTACTCGTCGTCTTGTTGACGTTTCTCACGACGTTATCATTACAGAAGAGGATTGTGGTACACTTCGCGGTCTTGTGGCTACTGAAATCAAAAATAATGAAGAGGTAGTAGCTTCGCTCTACGAACGTATTCTTGGTCGTGTTTCAGTTCATGATGTTATTGATCCTATTACTGGTGATCTTATTGTAGCAGCTGGTGAAGAGATTGTTGAATCTGCAGCTAAACGCATTGAAAATTCTCCAATCGAACGCGTAGAAATACGTTCAGTGCTCACTTGCGAATCTCGTCATGGTGTTTGTGCTAAATGTTACGGACGTAACCTTGCTAATGGCCGTATGGTTAATAAAGGTGAAGCTGTTGGTGTTATAGCAGCACAATCAATTGGTGAACCAGGTACTCAGTTGACCCTTCGTACATTCCACGTCGGTGGTGTGGCTTCGAATATCGCTGTTGACAATGGTATCACATCAAAATATGATGGTCGTCTTGAAATTGATGAACTACGTACAGTTGACGCAGAAGATGCAACAGGCAACAAATATCAAGTTGTAGTAGGTCGTCTTGCTGAAGCTCGTATCATTGACCACAATACTGGTATTGCTCTTACAACACAAAATATCCCTTATGGTTCGAAACTTTTTATCCCTGCTGGCTCTGATGTTAAGAAAGGTGATAAGATTTGTGAATGGGACCCATTCAATGCCGTAATCGTATCTGAGGTTGCTGGTACAGTTCAATTCGAATCTATGGTTGAAAACTCAACATATAAAGTAGAATCGGACGAAACTACTGGTCTTTTGGAAAAAATCATTATCGAGTCTAAAGACAAAACTAAGGCTCCTGCAGCTCAAATTGTTGACAAAGCTGGTAATGTTCTTAAAACATACAACCTCCCAGTAGGTGCTCACTTGGTAGTTGATGCAAAACAAAAAGTTAAACCTGGTGATTTGATTGTTAAGATTCCTCGTGCTGTAGGTAAAACTGGTGACATCACCGGTGGTCTTCCACGTGTTACAGAATTGTTTGAAGCTCGTAACCCATCTAATCCTGCAGTAGTTGCTGAAATTGATGGTGAAATCTCATTCGGTAAAATCAAACGTGGTAACCGTGAAATCATCCTTACATCACGTACTGGCGAAGAGAAAAAATACCTCGTACAATTGTCAAAACAAATCCTTGTTCAAGATGGTGACTATGTGCGCGCAGGTACTCCTCTTTCTGATGGTGCAATCACTCCTTCAGATATCTTGGCTATTAAAGGTCCTACTGCAGTTCAAGAATATATCGTGAACGAAGTACAAGACGTTTATCGTCTCCAAGGTGTGAAAATCAATGATAAGCACTTCGAAGTTATTGTGCGTCAAATGATGCGTAAAGTGCAAATTGCCGATGCTGGTGATACTCGTTTCCTTGAAGGTCAAGTAGTTGATAAGATCGAGTTTATGGAAGAAAACGATCGTCTTTGGGGTAAAAAAGTTGTCACAGACGCAGGTGATTCAACTAACTATATGGCAGGTCAGATTGTTACAGCACGTAAACTTCGTGATGAAAACTCGGCACTCAAACGTCGCGATATGCGTCCAGTAGAGGCTCGTGATGCAATGCCAGCTACTTCACTTCAAATGCTTCAAGGTATCACACGTGCAGCTCTTCAAACACAATCGTTTATGTCAGCTGCATCGTTCCAAGAAACTCCAAAAGTATTGAACGAAGCTGCAATCAATGGTAAAGTTGACTACCTTGCAGGTATGAAAGAAAACGTTATCGTTGGTCATAAGATTCCAGCAGGTACAGGTCTTCGTGAATATGATCACTTGTTTGTTGCTTCTCGTGAAGAGTATCAACGTATGAGTGAAGCTAGCCGCAATGTTACAGATATCGAGGACATTACTGATGGTATCAATTGATGTAAATGCGGAGAATTCTGTCACTATAAGAAAGATTAAGGGTAGTTCGAAAGAATTACCCTTTCTTTTTTGATATTTAAAAAATAAATTGTATCTTTGCAGTATCTAAATTTGTTATTTATGAATGTGGATATTTTTAATTGGTTAGAAAGTATTGGCATTTCTGTTGATACTCAGCATTGGCTTTATTGGGTCATAACGCTTTCTAGTATATTTGTTTTTATATATCTTGTGCATCTTATTTTTTCAAAATTATTTATACCTGGAATAAAGAAGATTGCATTAAAAACACGTTTTTCTTGGGATGATATCTTGTTGTCGGATCAGTTGTTGAGTGATATTTCTCGACTTGTTCCTCCTATACTTTTGGCTATTTTGTTGCCTATTGCTTTTTCGAAAGGCGACACATTGTTGGATTTTTTATTAAGAGTAAATTATATTTATATAGTTGCAGTTGTTACAAAATTGCTTTGTTCGCTTTTGTCGGCATTTTATGAACTGTCATCTCAGAATGAGCGACTTAAGAATCATTCGTTGCAAGGTGTGTTTCAGATGCTGAAAGTGCTTATTGTGTGTGTGGCTCTTATTATTGTTGTTAGTGTGTTGATTAATAAAAATCCAGGATATATTCTTACTGCATTGGGTGCTTCTGCCGCAGTTTTGATGTTGGTTTTTAAGGATATGATAGTTGGTTTGGTTGCAGGTGTGCAATTGTCGGCTAATGATATGTTGCGACCTGGAGATTGGATTTCAGTGCCTAAATATGGAGCCGATGGAGATGTTATCGAGGTAGGTTTGACAACCGTAAAGATTCAAAATTGGGATAAGACAATTACCACAATTCCGCCTTATGCATTGGTGAGTGATTCGTTTCAGAACTGGCGAGGAATGCAAGAGAGCGGGGGACGCCGAGTGAAGCGTTCGATTTATATAGATATGCGTTCAATCAATTTTTGTACAGCAGAGCAAATGGCTGAATTTGAGCAAAAAGGTTGGTTGGAAGGAGTTGAACGAGAAGATAATTTCCCTGTTAATTTACATATATTCCGCAATTATTTAGATAAATATCTTCGTAGTCATTCGCGTGTTAATCAGAATATGATTATCATGGTGCGTCAGTTGCAACCAACAGCACAGGGCTTGCCATTAGAATTGTATTTTTTCTCAGATGGTACGGCTTGGATACCTTATGAAAAGTTGCAAGCGGAGGTTTTTGAACATGTATTCGCAATGTTGCCAACTTTTGGGCTACGTGTATTTCAATCTCCGATGGGAAGTGATTTTTGTGGAAATTCGTTGAGTATAAATTGATTTTTTTTGTAAAAAATATTGCTAATAATTTGGTAGTTAGCAAAATAATTTGTAACTTTGCATCGAATTAATGAATTGAGGGGACGAGTAGTCCCCTCGTTTTGTAGTATAAATAGAATATGATACAGAAAGATATAATTACTAATTTGGTAATCAGTAAATTAACTGATACTAGATATTTCTTGGTTGATGTTACAGTCTCAGCTGATAATGTTATAAAAGTGGAAATTGATGCAGAAGAAGGTGTCGATATTGATTTTTGTGTTGAATTGAATCGCTTTATTGAGGCTAATTTTGATCGCGAAGTAGAAGATTATGAGCTTGAGGTTGGTTCTGCAGGCCTTACTTCTCCGTTCAAAGTTCGTCGTCAGTATGAGAAGAATCTTAATAAAGATGTTGAAGTTCTTGAAGCTAACGGAATAAAGCATGAAGGTGTTTTGGTGGAAGTAGGTGAAGAATCATTTGTAATTGAAGAGACAAAGATGATGCGTAAAGAGGGAGATAAGAGAAAAAAAGCTTATACCGAGCGAGTTGAATTTAAATACAATGAAATAAAATATACTAAATACATAATAAACTTTAAGTAATGGCTAAAAAAGAAAAAGTAAATCTTATTGAAACTTTCTCAGAGTTCAAAGATTTAAAAGCGATTG
>JAZLEE010000034.1:0-5110 GCA_045615085.1 Candidatus Aphodosoma sp.
CATAAAGAAATTAAATAATTCTTAGAATACTATGGCAAAGAAAGCGGTTGCATCTATGCAAAAAGGTGAGGGTCGTGGATTCTCTAAAGTTATCAAAATGGTGAAATCACCAAAAACTGGTGCGTACATTTTCGCAGAAGAAATCGTTCTTAACGAAAAAGTTAAAGACTATTTCGCAAAATAATTTTGCGGTAAGCGAACAAATATAATTGTTGAGGTATGTAGACATTCTACATACCTCTCTTTTTTTCTGTTCTGTAATGTCCTCATATTGTGTATTTACTACTGATTTAACCCTATCTAATAGCAACTTTCAAGCAAGGTATGCCGAAGAAAACATACACGTATTCATAAAGTGTCTTGTCAGATAGAATCGTATCCAGAAGCAAATTCTTTTAAATGCAAAAATACATCAATTAAAATTATGTAGTCTCAATAATTTTTTGTAACTTTGCTTGTTCATAATATTCAATTCTAAAAACATAAAACTCAATCATAATTATGGGTATTTTTAGCTTTTTTACAAAAGAGAAAAAAGAAACTCTCGACAACGGACTCCAAAAAACCAAAGAAAGCGTTTTTGGTAAGATTAAAAGAGCCGTAATGGGTAAAGACAAAGTAGACGCAGATGTGCTTGACAACCTCGAAGAAGTTCTCGTTACATCCGACGTTGGAGTCGAAACAACAATCCGTATTATCGAGCGTATTGAGCAACGCGTTGCTCGCGACAAATATGTTGGTACCGACGAACTCAACCATGTGTTGAAAGACGAAATATGTCAACTCCTCGCCGAAAACAACACCGACAATCAAATCTCATTTGAGTCAGAATTGCCTGATACTCCTTATGTCATTATGGTAGTTGGCGTCAATGGTGTAGGTAAAACCACAACAATTGGCAAACTTGCATATCAATTCAAAAAGGCAGGCAAAAAGGTCTATCTCGGAGCGGCAGATACATTCCGTGCCGCTGCGGTTGAGCAACTCGTCATTTGGGGTGAGCGCGTAGGTGTGCCTGTTGTTAAACAACAAATGGGTTCCGATCCAGCATCTGTAGCCTACGACACTCTTGCCTCTGCAAAAGCTAATGGTGCCGATGTTGTTATCATCGACACAGCTGGTCGTCTCCACAACAAAGTTGGTTTGATGAATGAGTTGACCAAAATCAAAAACGTAATGCAAAAGGTTATTCCTAATGCACCGCACGACGTAATGCTTGTGCTCGATGGCTCTACAGGTCAAAATGCCTTCGAACAAGCTAAACAATTCACCAAAGCCACACAAGTTACATCCCTCGCTATCACAAAACTCGATGGTACAGCCAAAGGTGGGGTAGTACTTGGTATTTCCGACCAATTCAAGATTCCAGTGCGTTACATCGGCCTCGGCGAAGGTATGGAGCATCTCCAAGTCTTCAATAAAGAAGCCTTTGTCGAAACTCTTTTTGGTGAAAATTAATTTATAGCAGATGATAAAAAACAGAGTAGATATAATATCGCTTGGATGTTCTAAGAATCTTGTCGATTCAGAGCGAGTAATGGCGCAATTTGCCTCACGAGGTTTTAATGTTTTCCACGATTCTCCTGATGTCAAAGGCGAATATGTGGTCATAAATACGTGTGGTTTTATTGGGGATGCCAAGGAGGAGTCTATCAACATGATTCTTTCGTTGGCTCAAGCAAAGAAACGCCGTAAGATAGGTAAACTCATCGTCATGGGTTGCCTTTCTGAACGCTATCGCGAAGAGTTGAAAACCGAAATTCCCGAAGTTGATGCCTATTATGGAAAATTTGACTGGGAACATTTGGCTGAAGATTTATTCCAAGATTCGATAAAGATAGCAAATCAACGTGTTATTACCACTCCATCGCACTATGCCTATGTCAAAATTGCCGAAGGATGCAATCGTACATGCTCATATTGTGCAATTCCAATCATCACAGGCAAATACAAATCTCGCACAATCGAATCTATCGTTGACGAGGTAAAATTGCTTGTTGAGCAAGGAGTTAAAGAATTCCAACTTATAGCCCAAGATCTAACCTTCTATGGTTATGATTTATATAAAACCAATAAATTAGCCGAATTAGTGCAAACCCTCGCTAATATTCCTGGCGTTGAATGGCTCCGTTTGCATTATGGCTATCCTAATCAGTTTCCATACGAACTTCTCGACGTAATGCGCAATAATGCTAATGTTTGCGCTTATATGGATGTTGCATTACAGCATATTTCTAATAATGTACTCTCGCTCATGCGTCGCAATGTAACAAAGGACGAAACTTATGCATTTGTGCGTCGTTTGCGAGAAGAAGTGCCTGGCATTCATCTTCGTACTACTCTTCTTGTAGGTCATCCAGGCGAAACAGAGGCAGATTTCGAGGAGTTGTTACAATTTGTTCGCGACATTCGTTTCGAACGTATGGGTGCATTTGCCTACTCCGACGAAGATGGTACTTACTCTAATCTCAACTATCAAGATGATGTACCTGAGGACGTTAAGCAACAACGTGTAGATGCTTTGATGGAGTTGCAAGCCACTATTTCAGAGGAGATAAATGCACAAAAGGTAGGGCAAACACTCAAGGTGATAATCGACCGCGAGGAGGATGATTTCTTCGTGGGACGCACCGAGTTTGATTCGCCAGATGTCGATGGTGAAGTGTTGATAACTAAAACCGCACAACTCGAAATCGGCAATTTCTATCAAGTAAAAATCACAGAGTCAGATATGTATGACCTTTATGGCGAAGTAATATATGAATAATAAAGAATTTCAAACCGAGGTAGCTAAGCGTTTGGGTATATCTCAAAAGCAAACTGCCGAGTTAATAAAAGGTTACATTGATAATTTAGTGCAGCAGTTCGACGAGAATGACGAATTGCCATTCCTTTCTATAGGCAACTTTGAGGTTAAGCAAAAGGAGCAACGCATCATCGTTAACCCCTCTACCAAAAAACGTATGCTTGTTCCGCCTAAATTGACTTTAAATTTCAAACCCTCAGTAGGTTTGAAAAACAAATATAAATCAGATGTAAAGTAGTGAGGATGACCTATGACAAAAATAACTAATTCCGCAATATTGTCTGCTTTTCGCAAGCAGATGGGACTCAATAAGGCAGATGCTACAGCATTTACCGAAGCCTTCCAATCTGTTTTCGAAGAGGCATTGCTCAGAGACAAATCCGTTAAAATTAATGGATTAGGTACTTTCAAGCTTGTTTCTGTCGAGGCTCGCAAAAGTGTTAATGTCAACACAGGCAAGGAGATTCAAATTGCTGAGCATTATAAATTAACATTTACACCCGACGCCGCACTTCGTGATAAAATCAACGAACCTTTGGCTCATCTCGATACTATAGAGCTCGACGATGATGTTAATATCGCAGATGTTGATGCGGTGCAAGTAATCGACCAAGAATCGACCGTAGAACCTATTACTGAGCCTGCAACTGAACCAATCGTAGCCGAAGAACCTATCGACGAACCATTGCAAAAGTTGGTCGAGCAGGCTATGGAACTCAAAGATATACTTGCTGATATTCAGTCGCTCGGAGCAGTAGAGCAAAACTCAGAATCTGAGACTCCAATCATAGAAGAGGTTCCATCGTCCGAAGAACCACAACAAGAAGAAAAAGAACTTCAAGTTGAACCAAAAGAAGATTCTCAGCAAGAAGAAAAAGAGCCTCTCGAGGTAGAAATCGAGACTCAACCAGAGTCTCAAGAAGAGCTACAAGAAGAGACACGAGAAGAATTACCACAATCGCCTATCGAGGAACCAAAAGCACCTGTATCGTCAGTTGAAACAACTACTACCTCTGCCGTATCTGCACGTGATATTGTTGCCGAAATCAATAGTGAAGATTCTTCTTCTGGACGTAAAAAATCTTGGGTATGGCTCTCGATATCAATCGTTTTAGTTTTGGCAATTATTGCTCTCGTACTATATCAAAATCGCAATTTCTTCGTATCAGAACCCGAAACAGAGCCAATCATAGAAGATATTTTGGTTGATACAATAGCCGATTCCGAACCTCTTAATCAATCAGAAGAAGAACTTTTGCCAATCGAGCAAGATTCTGTGATTGAGACTATTGACACTATTGCCGGGGTCATAGAGCCGGAAGAAGTAAGTCAACCACAAATCGACACAACCTCGCCTATCTACAACGCTCAGTTCCCAGATCAGTTCAATCTTACTCGCGAATATACCGAGTATATTGATACAGTGACTCTTAACGAAGGTAGTCGTCTCACATGGATAGCTTTGAAACAATACGGGCACAAAGACTTCTGGGTATATATCTATGAGGCAAATCGCGACGTAGTATCTAATCCAAACTCAATAAAAATAGGCACAAAACTACGCATTCCTAAGCTCGCTCCCGAGCTTATAGAGGCTGACAATCAGCAATGTATCGACTATGCGCGATATCTTCACGATGTCTATGTGAAGAAATAAAACCGTTTACTTGTTAAATAATTCTAAAACAAACATTTTTTAACGGAACATATTATGATTATTCGGGTGTAAAATGTTAAATTTGCACTCGAATAATTATTTTTTAGATAAAATCAAACAAAACAATATATTATGAGTCTCAACACAGTTGATATTAGAGAATTAAACGAACGCATCGAGCGTCAAAGTGCCTTCGTTGATGCCCTTGTAATGGGTATGAATCAAACAATTGTAGGGCAAAAACACCTTGTCGAATCACTCCTAATCGGCTTATTGTCAGATGGTCACGTCCTTCTCGAAGGTGTGCCTGGTTTGGCTAAAACATTAGCAATCAAAACCCTCTCACAACTCATCGATGCCGATTATAGTCGTATTCAGTTCACTCCTGACCTTTTGCCAGCCGACGTAGTTGGTACAATGATTTACAGTCAAAAGAACGAGAATTTCGACATCAAAAAAGGTCCAATCTTCGCTAATTTCGTTCTTGCCGACGAGATTAACCGTGCTCCAGCCAAAGTGCAAAGTGCTCTTCTCGAAGCAATGCAAGAGCACCAAGTCACAATCGGCGAAGAAACCTTCCGTCTTCCTAACCCATTCCTCGTGCTCGCAACTCAAAACCCTATCGAGCAAGAAGGTACATACCCACT
>JAZLEE010000035.1:0-2364 GCA_045615085.1 Candidatus Aphodosoma sp.
GGTTTCATATAGTCAGAGAATACGAAGAATGTACCGCAAGCAGCTAATACACCACCGTGCAATGCCATACCAAGGCACAAACAAGCCATTGTCAACTCTGCCACACCTGCTTGAAGGAAGGCTCCAGAGAAGTCGTCTTTAGTAATAGCTTTTGTATATTTCAAGAAACCGTCAGTTTTGTCAGAGTTTGACAAGTCGGCCGACGAAACAACCATATTTTCAACTTGTTGTGCAAGTACGCCCAAACATGCAGCCGAAGCAGCGCGAGTTGCTTGGTTAGGTTTTTGAGTCAAGCCCGACCAATCTACTTCAGGAGCAGCACCAGAGAACCATTTTTCCAATTTAGCAGCTTTTTCAGGGTTAGCTTTAGCCCATTCAGCTTTAGCAGCATAGCGTTCAGCCACGATGCCTTTCAACTCTTCGCGACGACGAGCATAGAGTTCTTTAGTCTCTTCGAACAATACGAATGGATCTTCTGGGTTACCACCAAGATTTTTCACAGTGTTGATATAAGCATCGCCACCGAGAGGAGCACCGTGAGTAGCGCAGTTGCGCTCGTAGCTTGAACCATCGGCTTTCAACGCACCTTTACCCATCACAGTTTTACCAATGATAAGTGTAGGACGTGATTTTTCGGCTTGAGCTTTGTTCAAAGCTTCGCGGATTTGAGCAGCATCGTTACCATCGATTTCGAGTACGTACCAACCCCAAGCTTCGTATTTTTTAGCAACGTCTTCGCTTGACACTTCGTCGCACATTGTTGACAATTGCACGTCGTTAGAGTCGTAGAACATAATCAAATTATCCAATCCAAGGTGACCTGCAGTGCGACCTGCACCTTGCGAAATCTCTTCTTGAATACCACCGTCAGAGATGAATGCATAGATAGTTTGATTCATCACATCACCAAGACGAGCTTTCAAGAATTTTGCAGCAATAGCAGCACCAACAGCAAATGTGTGACCTTGACCGAGAGGACCTGAAGTGTTTTCAACACCGTGCATTACGTCAACTTCTGGGTGACCAGGAGTGATGCTACCCCATTGACGGAATTGTTTCAAGTCGTCCATTGTATAGTAGCCAGCGCAAGCCAACACAGAATACAACATTGGAGACATGTGACCTGGGTCGAGGAAGAAACGGTCGCGACCTTCCCAACGTGGGTTTTCTGGGTCGTAAACCAAATATTCAGAGAATAAAACATTAGCAAAGTCAGCACCGCCCATAGCACCGCCTGGGTGACCTGATTTTGCTTTTTCTACCATTGATGCAGCAAGAACGCGAATATTGTCAGCCGCACGATTAAGTTGTTCGATTGTGTTCATATTATTAATTATTATTAATGAGCTATTTATGATTGTACAATATACAATATCAAACCAACTGCAAAGTTAAACAAATAAATTCATAAAAACCAATTTTTTAGTAAAAAAAATAAGAATAAAATAAAATATCAAAATTACCCTTTAATTGACAAAATTTTATTATCTTTGCAAGTTGATAATAAACCTTACTAATATGCGACGTAAAATCAATCCTATCTTACAAGCTTTGCTTGTTGTGTACCACACTTTGGTGTTTCTTCCTCTGGGTATATTGATAACTCTCATCTGCTCGGCAACAATCATCCTAATGTTGCCTATTGCGGGCAATGCCAAATGGGGCAGCTATCCCGCAATGTTTTGGGCACGAGCTGTTTGTGTTATATCTTTGGCAAGAGTTAAGATTGAAGGTCAAGAAAAAATAAACCCTAAGTCTTCATATATTTTTGTAGGCAATCACCAAAGTCTCTACGACATACCATTGGTATATGGTTGGCTCAAAAACAACTTCAAATGGATAATCAAAAAAGAGTTTCGCAAAATGCCAGTAATGGGTTATTTGTGCTACCGCATGGGTCATATTTTCATCGACCGCTCTAATCCTATGCGCGCAAAACAGAGTCTCGACCAAGCAAAACAGAGCATACTCGAGGGCAACAGCTCTATTTTCTTATTCCCCGAAGGTACTCGTACACGCACAGGCGAAGTAATGCGTTTCAAACGTGGCGCATTCACCATCGCACGCGACCTTCACCTTCCTATCGTACCCGTGTCAATTATTGGTGCCTACGAAGCCTTACCTAAAGGACTAAATTGCATCATCCCAGGTAAAATCAGAATTGTGTTCCACGAACCTATTGACACTACCCACCTAACTGATGATAATCTTAACGAAACTATTGACTTAGTGCGCACTACTATCATAAACGGAATGAAATAATAATCAACAAAAACATAACCATTATGAAATATCTTGTAAAATTCTTATCAATAATCTACTCTACATTTATCTTTGTTCCATTGGCAATCCTTGTCAGTACGA
>JAZLEE010000036.1:0-4201 GCA_045615085.1 Candidatus Aphodosoma sp.
ATGGTGAAACATATACCGAATCGGGTATATATTACGATAGTCTCACAACGGCACATGGTTGTGACAGTATTAGAATCTTGTATTTGACCATATTGCCAACATATTATTTCGAAGATACAGCAGTAATCTTAGAAGACGACATATATCAGTGGAGAGGCAAAAACTATAGCGAAGAGGGTGTATATTTCGATTCATTGTTGACCGAAGCAGGTTGTGACAGCGTTTATTCGCTTATCCTAGAAGTTGAGGAAAAAGTGATTCTACATGAGATAAACATAGCTGAACAATGTGCAGGTTCGGGAGTGATGGATGTAGAATTACTCATCCAATCGGGTATAGCAGATACGATAGTCTTCGAATTCTCGCAAAGCGCACTCGATGCTGGATTCAGTAACACAACACTGCTATACGACGAAGTGATGCAGTTAGCATACCACGATATACGAGCAGGCAAATATGGCGTCAAACTTTCGGGTAGATATCGAGGTTTGGTAGTGTTTGAACAACAAGTAGAATTGACCTTCTTGTATCCAACCACCGTGATGAGAAAACTTTGGGACGACGTGTTGGCTGTATTGACTCACGATTATAATGGTGGTTATAATTTCGTTGCATTCCAATGGTATAAAAATGGAGAAATGATACCAGGTGCTACACATTCATATATAAATGATCTATTGGTTATAGGCACAGAATATAGTGTACTGCTCACCGAAGATAATGGCTTGAAATTGATGACTTGTCCTCTTGTGATAGACGAAAGAGTTGGTATATCAGACATTGAGGAACAAGTGGATATATCATTGTATCCAACATTGTTGATTGGAACACAGAATGTAACATGCAAAGTGTCGGAATCAGCAACCGTTTATATCTACGATATGATGGGCAACTTGATTTCGGAATTCAAACTCGAAGCAGGCGAATCAGAAATCGAAACTCCATACGTAGCGGGAGCTTATATGGCTAAAATCGTTACAATAACAAATAAAGTGAAAAATATTAAATTAGTAGTACAATGAAAAGAGTATATATAGTTTTATTATTACATGTGTGCACTCTCTTACTCTTTGCTCAACACAAAATAGGTGTGACTATAGGTGGAATGACAGCATCGCAATTGGATAATATAGATATTACAACATCACAATTAGGTTATGCAGGAGAAGTTGGAGCGGTGTATCAACTACAGAAAAAGAGTTTTTTGTTTCAGACAGGTGTTGGTGTTGATTATGCAGTATTGTTGCAAAATATAGATAGTGTAAGTTTGGCAAAGGAGATGGTTGATGCTTATGGTATTAAATTCACTTATCGAAGTCTATTTTACGACCGAATTGATAGAGCCGATGTAGTAGAACTATCGGTGCCACTGATGTTTGGTGCTAAATTTTCATCTTTCTACGCTTTACTTGGCGCTAAATTTATTTATCCTTTGAGTGTGCAAACTTCTCAATCTGCTAAACTGACATCGCATGCTGATTATAATGGTATGTTTTATGAAGATTTTGAGAATATGCCACAACATGGTTATGTGAATGCACAACCAATGTATAGCAAAGGCAAGATTGACTTTAATTATGACGTAAGAGCTTGTGTCGAATTGGGTGGAAATTTCGATTTGACAGAATCGGCAAAAGGTAATGCCATACAATTGGCATTAGGTGTTTTTGCCGAGTATGGAGTGTTGAATACTTTGGCGAGTAGCAACAATAATTTGATAGATATTGACTATGAGAATTACCAAAATACCAAGATGAGCCATGTCTATTCAACCAAACTTCCAAGTAATGCCGTTGTCAACAATCTTCGAGTAGGTTTGCGTGCTACAATCCTCTTCCCTGTAGCAGGCGAAGGCAATGCTAGACATAATAAAAAATGTATGTGTATCGATTATATCTATCGCAAGCATCCAGCATATCGCAAACGACGCTAATTCATAATTCATGTCCTTAATCCAAAGATATATCCCTCTTTTGCTATTATTCTTATGTAGCATCGTGGCTTTTCCTCAATCGGGGAAGAGTCCATTGGTTATACATATACCTTATGGGGAGAGCATATCGCAGGAGTTGATAGACTCGATTTATCGTCAGAAAGGATCATATATTTTGTCGTATCATCCTAAGATGGCGCATTTGATACCAGAGATGCGTTGTCGTCGTACGGTAGTGCCGGGCAAGCGCATAGGCGTATTTTCGGTGGCAAAGGATAGGCAAGTGAGTTTTTCGCAAGGCAACTTGCAATATATGAGAAATCGTGAAGAGTGGAAGTTTGCAGAGAATCAGTGGGATTATTTGTGTGAAAAGAATTTAGAAGGCAAGCATATAGACCTTTTGGATTGGACGAAAGATGCGTCGGGATGTTTTCTTGATTGGGGACAGTATGAGATACAGGGTGATGAGGTTAACACTTGGCGAACACTATCTATTGACGAATGGAAATATCTTCTTCACGACCGACCACGTGCAACGGAATTGCTAGGCGCGGCAACGGTGAATGGGGTAGTAGGTATTGTAGTTTTACCCGATGAGTGGCAGTTGCCCGAGAGGATGGAGTTTGTGAGTGTGTCGCAAGAGAATCATGTTTGGGAAGAGGGTGAGAAACGATATCGATTTTATGAAGATATTTATCCGCATAATATTTTCACACCGTCGTCGTGGCAATTGATGGAGCAGGCTGGGGCAGTGTTTTTGCCATCGTCGGGGTATCTTGACAAATCGGGATTGCTACAAAAATGCAATAGTGTGGCTCGCTATTGGTCATCTACTTCGCATGAATTGGTTAAGGGTTATTATGTCAGTTGGGGTTTTCATAGTGAGGTGTCAACTCGCACCATTCGCACCTATTCGTGTGTAAATCCCGATAAGGGGCACACTGTGCGTCTCGTGCACGACACTATCGTTCCATTTAAGCCTGAGTATGTAGATCTTGGGCTCTCGGTAA
Source organism: Candidatus Aphodosoma sp. (assembly GCA_045615085.1). Lineage (GTDB taxonomy): Bacteria > Bacteroidota > Bacteroidia > Bacteroidales > Paludibacteraceae > Aphodosoma. The sequence goes on from JAZLEE010000036.1 coordinate 2,944, forward strand.
TGTGGGCAACATGCAATGTAGGTGCTATGGCGCCAGAGGAGTATGGGGATTATTTTGCTTGGGGAGAGGTAGAGGCGAAAGAATCTTGTATTTGGGAAAATTATAAATGGAGCGATGGCACCAACCAAAATATGACCAAATACAATACTACCGATGGTCTAACAATTCTCCTGCCAGAGGACGATGCAGCGCATGTTAATTGGGGCGGCGACTGGCGTATGCCTTCGTTTGAAGAGCAAAGGGAATTGCGTGAACGTTGTACTTGGGAGTGGACTACTCTTAACGGAATTAATGGTTATAATGTGATAGGTCCGAATGGTAATTCTATTTTCTTGCCAGCTGCAGGTTATAGTTATGGTACGAGTCATAATAGAGTAGGTACTCATGGCTACTATTGGTCTAGTTCGCTTTACACTACATCTCAAAATTTAGGTAGTTCTTGTGTTTTGGGTTTTGAGTCGAATCGAGTGAGTTCGGGTGGAGATATTAGAGGTTATGGCTTTTTTGTCCGTCCCGTCATGCCTACCGACCGCGAGCCACTGCCTACGCCATGCGAGAAGTTTGAAGTTAATGGCGTAGAGTTCAACATGATGTGCGTCGAAGGGGGTACGTTCTGTATGGGCAAAGGAAAAGATGAACATCAAGTGACCCTTTCCGACTATTACATTGGAGAAACTGAGGTGACACAAGGACTTTGGAAGGCTGTGATGGCGGTAGATAAACTTAAGGGACAGAATGTTTATGGAGATGATTATCCTGTATCAAATATAAGTTTGAGCGAATGCGAAATATTCATTCAACGTCTTAGTCAAATTACAGGTCGCCATTTTCGTATACCAACCGAAGCTGAATGGGAATATGCTGCACGGGGTGGACAAAAGAGTAAAGGTTTTACTTATTCTGGTAGCGATAATTTGGCAGAGGTAGCAATATATAGGGATATTCTTCCAAAGGATGATAATGGTCAACTTATTCATAAACAAGAATTGGTTAAATCGCGAAAATCCAATGAGTTAGGTATTTATGAGATGTCAGGTAACCTTTGTGAGTGGGTGAGCGATTGGGCTGGACCATATAACACCTATCCACAATTAAATCCTACTGGTGTAGCTTTTCCTCAAAATAGTAAATACAAATATATGGTTCGTGGCGGATGTTGGAATAGTAACGCAATGTATTGTACTCCGTATTGTCGTCAGTCATTTTACGGAGCTGCAAATGGAGTCGGTTTCCGCCTCGCCATGAGCGACGAAGAACC
>JAZLEE010000037.1:0-5123 GCA_045615085.1 Candidatus Aphodosoma sp.
AAGACCAGTACCAGCAGCAGGCGAATATGGTTGGATAGTATAACCTTTGTACAACAAACCTTTGTTATACAATTGTTTGAGCAACCACCAAAGTGTTTCGATATATTTGTTGTCGTAAGTGATATATGGGTCGTTCATATCTACCCAATAACCCATTTTGTGAGTCAAATCTTCCCACTCACGAGTATATTTCATGACATCGGCACGACAAGCAGCATTGTACTCATCTACCGAAACTTTTTTACCAATATCTTCTTTTGTGATGCCAAGGCGTTTTTCAACACCAAGTTCCACTGGCAAACCGTGAGTATCCCAACCAGCTTTACGTTTCACTTGGAAACCTTGCATAGTTTTGTAACGGCAGAAAGTATCTTTGATTGTACGCGCCATAACGTGGTGAATACCAGGCATACCGTTAGCCGAAGGTGGTCCTTCATAGAACACAAACGAAGGGTGACCTTCACGTTCAGCAACACTCTTGTGGAACAAATCTTTTGCGTCCCACTCCTCTAACATTCTTTTGTTCACGTCGGACAAATTTAGTCCGCCATACTCTTTGAATTTTTTCATATTATTAGTAGTAAGTAGCAAGTCGTAAGTCGCAAGACCGACTCGGCTTCGCTCGATTTATTTTGTTCGTAATACAATAGTCCTAAATAAGTTGCAAAGATACAAAAAAATAACAAAAAAAACAATAGTATTGATATAAAGATATGAAAAAAATAAAAATAGATAAATTTATATGATTTTTGTTTCTATTTTTTCGGAAAATTCGAAGTGCTGAATGCACAATGAGAGTGTGTATTGGGAATGACTGTCTTCTTCGACATAGGTTGCTTGAAGGTTGCTTGAGGGCAATACACACTCTCAATGGGTATTTTTTAGTGAGGAGTGAGAAGTGAGGTGTGATATTAACGCAGAAAATGCAAAGTTGCAAAGTTCGAAATTCGCAAATTCGCAAGTTTCAAAAAAAAGCGCAACCTCTTATGTTGAGATTGCGCTTTGTATTGAATTATCTAAATGATTATTATGCTTTGCCAGCTGAACCGAGCACGTTGTTAACTTTGTGCATGTAGAGTTTTTTGAGTTCTTCGCGAGCAGGACCAAGATATTGACGTGGGTCGAATTTATCTGGTGAATCGATGAAGAATTTACGCACTGCTGCTGTCATTGCAAGACGACCGTCAGAGTCGATGTTGATTTTGCAAACTGCTGATTTAGCAGCTTCGCGAAGTTGTTCTTCTGGAATACCGATAGCATCTTTGAGTTTACCGCCATGAGTATTGATTGTTTCAACATATTCTTGTGGAACTGAAGATGAGCCGTGGAGTACGATAGGGAAACCAGGGATTTGTTTTTCGATTTCGTGAAGGATGTCGAAACGCAATGGTGGTGGAACGAGCATACCATTAGCATCGCGAGTACATTGTGCTGGAGTGAATTTGTTAGCTCCGTGAGATGTACCGATAGAGATAGCAAGTGAGTCAACACCTGTGCGTTTTACGAAGTCAACTACCTCTTCTGGACGAGTATATGTGTGGTGTTCTGCCACTACATCGTCTTCGATACCAGCAAGAACGCCAAGTTCACCTTCTACAGTAACACCATATTGGTGAGCATATTCAACTACTTTTTTAGTGAGTTCGATGTTTTCTTCGTAAGAGTGGTGTGAACCGTCAATCATTACAGAAGAGAAACCCATGTCGATACAAGATTTGCAGAGTTCGAATGTATCGCCGTGGTCGAGGTGAAGACAGATTTGTGGTTTTTCCCAACCAAGTTCTTTAGCATATTCAACAGCACCTTGCGCCATATAACGAAGAAGTGTTTGGTTAGCATATTTGCGCGCACCACTTGACACTTGAAGGATTACAGGAGATTTAGTTTCGGCACAAGCTTGGATGATAGCTTGCATTTGTTCCATGTTGTTGAAGTTGAATGCAGGAATTGCATAACCGCCTTCTACTGCGCCTTTGAACATCTCTTTAGTGTTCACAAGACCTAATTCTTTATAACTTACCATAACTAAAAAAAATGATGAGGAGTGAGGAGTGAGGGATGAGAAATAAAGGCTCTACTTCACAGATCAACTCGCATTATTATAATTAAATTATTAATTGTTGATAAAACGAATGCAAAGATACGAAAAAAAGTTGAAAGTTGAAAGTTGAAAGTTGAATTTTTTATTACACTAAGAATCTAACAACTATATTAGTTTTATTTTCGTAGGTCAAATAGATATGCCACTGATAATTTGACAGTGCCTTGAGTGTGATAAGGGTTCACGTTCTTCATTGGCAATGTGAATGTATATTTGTTGCAGTTATCGTTGTTCAACGTATGTTGATAAGAAACACGTCCTTGCAAAGCATTCCATTTGAATGCTAAGCCCACTTCGGCCAAGATTTCGCAACGCACAAGACGACCTTTTTCGCCAAACATATCTTCTTTTTCGTAGGTAACTGGCTTGCGATAGTCGAGGTCAGGATTGTTAACCCATGCCCAATCTTGACCATGAAGGCCACAACCAAACACTGGTCCACCAAAGAGCGACACTACATATTGGCTTTTGACTGGAAAATTCACATAGAAATGAAATGGCACATTAAGATAACCAACTTGACGTTTGAAACTATTCACGATACTATCGTTGTTATAGTTAACACCCCAACGCATAGTGCGCAATTCATACATAGCAGCACAATCGAACCCCCAACGGTTGGTTACATCCATCTCAAAAAGCAAACCTACGTGCATCCCACCACCTGGAAGCATCGTAAATTTAGCTAATTCATCATTGGTATAAATAGTTCCATATGACAAAGTTGGACCTCCGACAAAACCAAGTTTTTGCGCTTTAAGTTCAATGCACAATGCACAATGCACAATGCACAATAATAGAATAAATATTTTTTTCATATTTAATAACATCAACGAACGACTGATAGCCAAACTATCAAGACACCGCTCTAAATTTTATTACCCAAAACTTTTATTAGAAACTCACTTGTGGAGCTTGTTCAGCCTTAGCATCGGCTTGGAAATAGGTTACAATATCGAAACCAAACATTCCGCTAAAAATATTGTTAGGAAAACGACGGATGAGTGTATTGTAAGCGCGTGCCGTATTGTTGTAAGACTGACGGGCTACTTGAATACGATTTTCAGTACCTTCGAGCTGCTCTTGAAGGTCGCGGAAATTTTGATTGGCTTTGAGGTCTGGATAATTCTCTGTAATCATCATCAAACGTCCGAGAGCCGAATTAAGTTCGCCTTGAACCTCTTGATATTTTTCAAAATCGTCACGCGAAAAATTACTCATATCAACAGTCATTTGTGTTGCCTTTGCGCGAGCATTAACTACTGCCTCAAGTGTTTGACTCTCATGAGTTGCATAGCCCTTAACTGTTGCTACAAGATTTGGAATCAAATCAGCACGACGTTGATATTGACTTTCAACATTAGACCATTCTGTAGAAACTGCCTCTTGTGCTACAACCATACGATTATAAGTGTTGGCAATCCACACTACTGCCATTGCTATCACTGCCACCGCAATGATTAGAAATAATTTTGTTCTGTTCAACATATAAATAATGATTAATTAGTTTAAAATCTACCACCAGCGCCTCCGCCACCAGAGAATCCTCCACCAAAACTACCACCACCAAACGCTCCTCCTCGTCCACGACCACCGCTCGACACTACTATCATAGGTACAATATATGGTATTACCTTCCGACAACGACAATTTGCACACTCATGCACCTTCTCTCCACGACCTGATGTCAACGATGTTGCAGGAGATATTATTCTGTCACTGACAAGACTATACGTCTTTGCTCCACATTGCGGACAAACCTTATATTTTGTCATCATCTTCTCGTATGGCAAAACTTTATAGTTATCACACACATTACATTTCCACACGTCGTAATCGATACTCTTCACGCGCTCTTCGGCCTGTTGCTTGAAATTAAGATACTTATCTTCATCATCTTCTGACAACAACGTCATCGAACCTCCACAATGACCACATGTCATTGGTCTTTCTCTCAACGAACGATGAAATTTCGACGCATACCAATAGAAAAACAATATAGGCAATGGAAAAACAAATGATAATACTTTTGTGCCAAAAACCAAATCGTTAATCCTGTAATATACCACATTATTTTCACCTCTAAGATTCTGCGTCTGTCTATAAAACAAAATAGCAAGAAGTATAAGCACCAAAAACGCAAACGTTAAATAAATAGCCAAAAAATCAGCTATAACTATGCGTGGAGATTCCGTCTTAAGCAACAATTCTTCAAGCGCTTCATCCGTAGTTAATCTTTCAAAGATTCTATTTACTCCCTCCTCAAATGCCTTATCTACCTCACCCTCTCGCATCAAAGGGAATATATTCTCGTCAAGCAATGAGTTGAGATAAGCATCTGGCAACAAACCCTCCAAACCATACCCCGTCTCGAATTTCATCGCTCGTATATCAACCACATAGAGCCAAAGGAGACCGTTGTTCTTACCCTCTTTCCCAATGCGCCAATAGTTGAACAAGTCGTAAGCAAAACCATACTCATCGTCACCCTCAATGCCAGGCACTATGACAATAGCCATCTCAACACCCGTCATCTGCTCAAGACGCACACACACATCATTCAACTCTGCACGAACCGACTGCGACAATATACCATTTACATCACTAACAAAACTATTCTGCCCGTCGGTCTTAGGGTTGTACACCTGCGACACATCAAGTTTTTGTGCATCTACAACGGTACACAAAACAAGAAATAATATAAAAATATATCTACGCATCAATAATTTACAACATCAATAAGGTCAATGTCAAAAATAAGAGTCGAATATGGAGGTATTGAAAAGTTTTCGTACAAACCTTTACTTCCCGACTCTCCATAGGCTTGATCGTATGGTATATAAATACGCCAATGCGACCCTTGTGGCATAAGCGACATTGCATCTTGCCATCCTTTGATAACTTGATGAAGATAGAACGATGCCTTATCGCTATAATCAAAGCGAGAACCATCTACCAACCATCCTGTGTATTTCACAATCACACCACTCGACACCTGCGTGATTGGGTCTATCGATGGTTT
>JAZLEE010000038.1:0-2009 GCA_045615085.1 Candidatus Aphodosoma sp.
GTACCTTTGCACTGCTTTTGAAGAAAAGCGGTTTAGTTCGACTAAACACCCTTGGAAGTGTGGGTGAGTGGCTGAAACCACCAGTTTGCTAAACTGACGTACGGGTAACCGTACCGGGGGTTCGAATCCCCCCGCTTCCGCGAAAAATGCCTACAAGAAATTGATTTTCAATCTTGTAGGTTTTTTTGTATCAAAAAAATGCACCAAAAATGCACCAAATCTCTTTTCAACGCACTCCTACGGGTGTTTTTTTAATCTCATATATCCCCGCTTTCGCATTAAAGTCAATTACTCGCAAGGTAATTGGCTTTTTTGTTTCTAGGGGTAGATGTGTTAAGAGTAGATGTCAGTCTTCTTCGAGATAGGTTGCTTGAAGGTTGCTTGAGGGTAGGGATAAATATAAAAAAGAATACACACGGATAGGTGTGTATTCTTTTGTTGTTTTATTTGAGATAGTCTTCGAAATAGTCGGTTACTTTTTGCATGAGATGAACGCGGCGTATGCCTATTACGTTGTGCTCGGTGCGTGGGTAGATGAAATAGTCGACTGGAATATTGTTGGCAATACACACATCGAGAAAATTGAGAGAATGCTGATAAAGCACTACATTGTCGATGAGACCTTGACAAATAAGGAGCTTGCCTTTGAGATTTGTGGCTTTGTTCATTAAAGATACAGAATCGAAACCTTGGACATTAGTTTCGGGTGTTTCCATATAACGCTCGCCATACATGACTTCGTACCACTTCCAGTCGATAACTGGTCCGCCTGCTACACCGACTTTGAAAATTTCGGGATAGGTGGTCATAAGCGAAATAGTCATAAATCCACCATACGACCAACCATGAACACCGATGCGATCGTTGTCGATCCACGGCTGCGACATGAGCCAGTTGACACCCACCATTTGATCGGCCATTTCGGCCACACCACATTGACGATGGATAGCTCGAGCATACTCGGCACCTCGATTAGGCGTACCTCGATTGTCCATTACAAAAACTACATAACCTCGTTGTGCCATATACATCTCCCAACGACGAAGATGTGCTTGATATGTGTTGCGAACTAATTGAGAATGAGGACCTCCATATACATAAAGAATAAGCGGATATTGCTTAGTAGAATCGAAATCGAGTGGTTTGATTAGGCGATAATGGTTGTCGTATTTGCCATCGGCACTTTTGAGAGTACCCATTTCGATAGGAGCATAGTTATAATCGCGACAAGGATCGTCGGCACGGAACACTTCGCGATAGAAACGACCATCGGTTGAACCAACTGCCACTACGCGAGGAACATTGAGAGAAGAATAATTATCGGAGAAATAGCGTTTGTCAGACGACAACTGGCATGTGTGCCAACCTTCGGCATGAGTAAGACGAGTGACTTTGCCAGAAGTGATATCAACACGGAAAAGATGACGCTCGGCAGGAGAGACTTCTGCAGAATAGTAATAAACATAGCGACTATCGTGAGCGAAATATTCGACATCGGCATCTACTTTGGTTAGACGACTCAATTGCTTGGTTTTAAGCGAATAGATATAAAGATTGTAATAACCATCGCGATTATCAGTTGTGTAGATAAAGCGGTCGTTGTCAATAAAATAGAGTGGCTGATTTGGTTCGAGGAATCGGTCGTTTTGCTCAGTGAAAAGTGTTGAGATAAATGCACCTGTTGCAGCATCGTAGGCATTAAGATTCAGCTCTTTTTGCGCACGATTCATCACCTGAATATAGATAGTTTTGCCATCAGGCGACCATGCTGGATTGGTTAGATAGCGTTCGCTATCAAAATCGGTGATATCGAGATAGATAGTTTGATTTTTAGCAACATCATAAACGCCAAATTTGAGTTGTTCGGAAGGCATACCAATCATTGGATATTTGATATTTTTTGCCGAACCAGTGCGTGTAGTGATATCAAACAAAGGGAAAGTGGTGACATGGGTCTCGTCCTTCACATAGAAACCCAAACGGCTATTGTCAGGCGAAGGGAAAAGTCC
>JAZLEE010000039.1:0-10185 GCA_045615085.1 Candidatus Aphodosoma sp.
AACCGATGCTATTCGACTCCAATTCTATGGCTGGGGCCTCGACGAAGACTCGGTGGTAACAGTGAAATTCCCCGATTCTACCGACAAATTCAATCGCGCTATTCTCACATATCGCATGGGTGGATGGAACGAAGGTCCTGCCGATTGGGATATGACCACTATGATTATGCTCAAAGACCCTAACACTGGCGAATTCTACGAACTTGCTCGCGCCTTCACTCCTTATGGTGGCTATTTCGATTCAAGTTGGGAAAAACTCTACTATATGGATATCACCGAATATCTCCCAATGCTCAAAGGCGATGTAGAATTCCACATCTACTATGGAGGTTGGGATGCTACCGACAAAAAAGCACATACCGTTACCCTCACATTCGACTTCTACGAAGGCAAAAAAGATAAAGAAACTATTTTCTACCACAAAGTCTACGACTCTCGCTCGTCAAGCAACATCGGCTATCGCTCATGGGCCTACGGTGTATCGCCTGATAGCCTAGGTAGCAACGATATCGAAGACCTCGAACGCCTCGGTATCCGCAACATCCAACTCCCAAGTGAAGTGAAATCGCTCCTAATGAAAGTCAGCATCAGTGGTCACGGTCACGACCGCGGTATCTTCACTTCTCGTCGCGATGGTCAAGGCAAACGTGCTAATAATGCCGCTGAATTCGACGAAAATTTCTATCGCGTGAAACTCAATGGCGTACAAACCTACGAAGGCTATATCTTCTACGACAACGAAGATACTTATCGTCAAGCAGGTACTTATCTCTACGACCGTGCTAACTGGGGTCCTGGCCTACCTCTCAAAGTTGATTGGCTCGAAATTCACAACCTTCCTAAAGATGGCAACCTCACCATCGACTTCGACCTCGATCCTTTCGAATCAGCTGTCAACGACCTACACGGCGAAGGTTTAGCTAACTACATCATCGAAGTTGATATCTTTGGTTACAACAAATAATATTTATAACTCACTATGAAAAAATTACTATTTATCTCTCTTGCTGCCCTATTTCTCTTTGGATGCGAGCCAGCCAACATCGATTTCCAAGATAGCAATATCGAAAAAAGACTCGAATCTATGGTAGGCGAAAAAATTGGTGCCGTATCTGCTTCTCTCAAAAACGAAGGTTACAAAAAACTATCGTTTGGCGATCAAACCAATTTCCAAAAAGGCAAAGAAGCATACCTCTTGAAAGATGTGCAAAACACCGTAGTGTCGGCTGGTTACCAACTCAACGACTCTACTACTAAAGTCGAAAAACTCTACAATGAATATCGCATGATATTCACTACTAAGTTTGCCGAAAATTATCAAGCATACATCTATGCCGAACATTTTGCCGACTTCAACAAAGGTTATATCGACTCTGTGAAAGTCAACGACAACGACTATGCCTACATCTACAACGACCCTATGGTCTTTGCTCTAGTGCTTGAAACTAACAAATTCTACCTCAAACAAGCATCTGAAACTTGGTACAACGGCGCTATCAATCAAGGCGAAATGTGGAATATCCAACTTGGAGAAATTACAGAATCGCAAAAAAACAAAAAAACTAGAATCGTAGCCATATCATATTCCGACTTCTCACTCAAATAAATAGTGATATAATAAAACAAAAAATAGGCGTTATTTCAGAAATAACGCCTATTTTTTTATTCTCAATTCTCAATTTTCAATTCTTGCGACAAGCGAGGGCAATGAAGTTGACTTCAATTGCCGAGCAAAGCAAGAATCAACAACAGAGTTGTTAATTCTCAATTCTTATGATATCGCTCCCCAATTGATATTTCCTCTTTGTAATCTTGCCAACTGACGAATCAAGATAGCATGATTAGGCGCAGTCAATTCAGGGTCGCGTTCCAACAACTCTTTTGCCACAGCACGTGCCGTTTGCAACAATCGTCCATCTGTTGCCAAATTGGCTATCTTCAAATCAAACGGCAAACCACTCTGTTGCAATCCATCAATATCACCAGGTCCACGAAGATTCAAATCTGCCTCTGCTATCACAAATCCATCGGTCGAATCGCACATTATCTGCAATCGCTTGCGTGTATCCGATGCCAATTCATACTTCGACATCAATATACAATAACTCTGATCAGCACCACGACCCACACGTCCACGCAACTGATGCAACTGACTGAGTCCAAACCTCTCGGCACTCTCTATCACCATCACACTCGCATTTGGCACATTCACACCTACCTCTATCACCGTAGTAGCCACCATTATTTGTGCTTCGCCACTAGCAAATAGTTGCATTGCTGCATCTTTCTCGGCTGGTTTCATCTTGCCATGCACCATCACCCTACGATATTCAGGGAATGCCTCGGCCAACTGTTGATAACCCTGCTCAAGATTTTTCATATCCAATTTCTCGCTCTCTTGTATCAACGGATAAACCACATAAACCTGACGCCCTTTTTCTATCTCGCGACGCAAAAAACCATACAATCCATCGCGTTTATTCTCAAAATAGTGATATGTAGCAATTGGCTTACGACCCGGTGGCAACTGATCTATAACACTCACCTCCAAATCGCCATATATAGTCATTGCCAATGTGCGCGGTATAGGCGTAGCCGTCATAACCAACACATGCGGTGGACGTACATTCTTAGTCCATAGTTTTGCCCTTTGTGCCACACCAAATCTATGTTGCTCATCTATCACTACATAACCTAAATTCTGAAACTGAACCGTATCTTCTATCAAAGCATGCGTGCCAATCACAATTTGCAACGTACCATCGCGCAACCCAGCATCTATCTCTTCTCTCTCCTTCTTACGAGTGCTACCGGTCAACAATTTCACCGTGATACCCAACTCTTTCACCTGTTCCGATATGCTCTGATAGTGCTGCGTTGCCAATATCTCGGTCGGTGCCATTATACATGCCTGATATCCATTATCTAAGGCTATCAAACAAGTCATCAAAGCCACCATGGTTTTACCACTCCCCACATCGCCTTGCAACAAACGATTCATCTGGCGACCTGTGTTCATATCGCCACGTATCTCTTTTATCACTCGTTTTTGTGCATCGGTCAACTCAAAAGGCAAACATTCTCGATAGAATCGGTTAAAATACTCTCCTACACGCCCAAAAACAAACCCTTGATACTTCATCTCGCGCAGTTTGCTCTGACGCATTATTGAGAGTTGAATATAAAACAACTCCTCAAATTTCAAACGAGCCTGTGCACGACGCAATAAATCGAAGTTTTGAGGAAAATGCACCTGACGCATAGCCTCAAATCGTGGCATCAATTTGAAATTTTCTATGATTTCATCGGGCAAATTTTCAGGTATATGCAAATCTCTATCACTGAAAACTGTGTACATCAACTTTCTTATTCCTGCCGAATTCAGAAAACGATTTTTCATCTTCTCAGATGTATTATAATGACCTTGCAACCCACTATTTTTCTCCACATTCTGAGCATTATAAGCCTCTACCTCGGGATGAGCAATATTTAATTTCTCACCGAATTTCGATGGTTTACCAAAAATAATATAGTCGGTATTCACTCTTAATTTATCTTCTACATACTTCCAACCCTTAAACCACACCAACTCCATGAAGCCCGTTCCATCGGCAAATGTACCTACCAATCGTCTCGAACGACCCTCACCCTTCATCTCAAATTGCAATATCCTACCCTTCAACTGCACATACGCCAAATCCTCAGTACACTCTCGCACAGTGTAAAACTTACTTCTATCTATGTACTTATATGGATAGTGAGTAATCAAATCTTCCACCGTACGGATACTGAGTTCAGCAGTCAATGTGTCGGCCCTTTTAGGTCCTACACCTGGCAAAAATTCAATAGGCGTATCTAATGTCAACATAATAGTGCAAATTTACTAATTTTTCGTCAAACTACAACTCTATATAAAAAAAATATATTACCTTTGCTACTATAAAATTATGAATTAACTATAATTGTTGCTTGACGCAACGAAATAAGCAATCTACCCACTCTGCTTGAATCTATAGAAAATCAAACTTTCAAGCCGAGCCAAGTGATATTTGTCGACGACAATTCTACCGATGAAACCTACAATTTTCTACTCAACTACTCTCAAAATCACAACTATATAAAAGTTATAAAAAATAGTGGTCGAGGTAAAAAATCTGCTCTCATCGAAGCAGCTAAAATTGCTAAATCAGAATACCTTGTTTTCACCGATGCCGACTGTCTTTTAAACAAAGATTACCTCTATTTAGCCAATCAATATCTATCAACTCACCACTCCGACATGCTCTTAGGTGCTGTTGATATTATCGACGAAAAGGGAATTTTTAATATAATAGAGAAGATAGAATTTGCCTCGCTTCAAGCAGTTACAGCCTACTCTGCTCTAATCAAAAATCCTATTATGTGCAATGGTGCCAACCTAATAGTGCGCCGCACAAAATATCTTCAACATATCGATAAAATCAACAAAAATATAGCATCAGGCGACGATATGTTTATGCTTCATGCTTTCAAAAAGAATAAAGAAACTATCGACTATCTATATAACAGCAATTATATAATACAAACCAAAGGCACAAATTCACTCAAAAAATTCATACTACAACGCACCCGCTGGGCTGCCAAATCAATAAATTACAAAGATATATCTACAATAATTACAGCTCTATCTGTTGTATTTATCAATATATTACTTTTAATATCTTTATTTTTCACACCTACATTTTTCTTCTTAATCTTCATCATTGAAAACATTATATTACTACCTTTTATGGTAAAATACAAACAAACGAGAGCATTAAAATATTATCCACTACTCTTTCCTCTAATGTCTATTCTATATCCTCTGTATATAATAATTATTCTTATATCAACTCTATTCTACGACAAAACCACCCAACACTGGAAATAAAAAAAGGCTGACAAAATGATTGTCAGCCTTTTCTATTATAAATAATATCTATTATTTACGAACGTTTACGAATTCAACGTCAGTTTTAGCGCGTTCAGCAAGTTTAGCACATTTAGCAGCTTCAGCGATATTTTTTTCGTATTCAGCAGCGTTGTTAGTGCGAGCAGCAAGGATAGCTTTCAAATAAGAAGTAACAGCGTTAGGGTTAGCTACATTTTCCAAAGCTTTGCGAGCAGCACCGTTGTTTTTGTTAAGGATGTTAGCAAGAGCAGCATTATTAGTTGCAGCAGCACCGAACAATTCAGCAGCTTTTTTGTAGTTACCTTTCAAGATAGCAACTGCACCATTAGCATAGTCAAGATCTTTACCTACGCCACCTGCTTTACCGAAGAATTCTTCAGCTTTAGCGATGTCATATTTAGCAAGAGCGATAAGACCGTTGTTGTAGTTTACGTTTGGACAGTTAGGAGCCATTTCCAAACCTTTAGCGAAGCAACGAGCAGCTTCTTCAAGTTTACCTTGAGCGTAGAGAGCCATACCAAGGTTGTTGAATGAACGGTAGTCGTTAGCGTAGATTTCAGTAGCTTTAGTATAGATTTCAGCTTTAGCAGCGTTGTCAGCTACCAATGTAGCAGCATAAAGAAGTTCTTCTACGTTAAGTTGTTTAGCATCTTCTTTAGCAAGAGCGCTGATTTCTTCGTCTGATTTACCAATAACGTTTACAGTCAAAGTCATTTTAGAACGACGAAGTTCAGGAAGAATTTCTTCAGCGATAGCTTTGTAAGCAACTGCGATGTTTTTGATTTCTTGTTCACGTTGTTGTGGGTCAGTGTACATAGAAAGAACACGAAGGATAACTGCTTTGTCTTCGATAGAAGAAGCTTCAACCAATTTTTGGAAACCATCCCAGTCTTCAGCTGTGAATTTAGAATCGATGTTTACAGAAGCTTTCAATTTTTTCAACTCACGGTTGATATATTTAGAAGAAGCTTCACCACGACGGTTAGAAAGTTTTTCGTTCCAATCAAGTTCACCTTCTGGAGATGCATAAGAGCTGATTTCGATACCTTTGAATTCTTTGTTTTCAGCAGCTTGAGCTTCTTTGATAGCTTTTGTCAAACCAACGATTTCAGCAGTTTTTTTCTCAGAACCGCGGATATTTGATTGGTTAACCAAGAATTTGATTTGAGCATCAGTAGTTTCTTCGATGATACGTTGGAATTTGTCAGCAGCAACAGCAGATTTTAATTCTTGAGAAATCAAAACATTATCTTCAGAAACAACAGGTTTTACAGTAACCAAGAGAGGAGTAATGTTTACACCTTCGATAACTTTAACTGGGTCAAGAGTATACTCTTTTTTACCATATTTACCAGCAGCTTCAAGAGTGATAACACCATTTTCCATACCTTCTACATAGTCCCATGTAGCAGTTTGAGTATATTTACCACCTACTTTGTATTTGATAATTTCGTTATTATCTTTAACTTTTTCACCTTGGTATTCTACTGGTTGAGCTTTGTAAGTTTTGCCATCAGCAGTTGTCAACACAGGAGTAACTGTCATTGTCATTTTTTTACCAAAGTATTTGTTAGGGAAGTTGCCTTCAAATACTACTTCAATTTTGCCACCTTTGTATTCAGCAGGATTTGGAGTGGCTTTGATTGAATCAATAAATTCTTTTGGAGGTTTACAACCAAAAAAAGTAAGCACTACAAGTGCTAAAGTCAAAATTAATGTTTGTTTTTTCATAATTAAAAAAATATTAAGTTGTTGATTATTATTTACTTACTAAATATCTAAGTACATAGATATCCAAAATCATAATTCCTTGCAAATATACAAATAAAAATTAAAATATTATTACTAAATTTGTAACAAAAAATGTTAACTCCTATATTTTTTTCTAACACACTGATTATTAAGTCAATATAAAATACTATTATGAAATATTTTACTTTTATAAATTTCTACAAATTTATCAATTTTACTAAAAATTTATTTAGTTTTGTAGCATCGCGCATCACAAAAAGACCATATATATATGGTAAACCCTCTTTTGCTTCGTTCGAACTATCTTCTCGTTGCAATCTAAGATGTCCTCAATGCGATGTAGGCAATCTACTCACCATCCGAAAAAATAATTCTTTGCCCTACAACCAATATTGTGCCATTATGGACGAAATAGGCACCACTCTACTCGATGCTATTTTCTACTTTCAAGGCGAACCTCTGTTAAATAAACAATTCTCCGACTACATCTCCTATGCCAAGCGCTACAATATCTATGCCATAACATCTACCAACGGCCAACTCATCGACAAACACATCGCACACTACATCGTCACCTCCGGACTCGACAGAATAATCATATCCATCGATGGCACCACACAAGAGATATACGAAAAATATCGTCGTGGTGGCTCACTCTCAAAAGCAATAGAAGCCATAAAACTTATAAAAGAAGCAAAACAACAACTTGATAGCAAAACTCCCTGCATCGAGGCGCAATTCATAGTATTCAAATTCAACGAACATCAGATATCCGAATTCAAACAATTAGCCCCTACGTGGGGAGCCAACAAAATTTCGATTAAATCGGCACAAATACATAATCCCAACGAAAACAAAGACATCATACCTACTATATGCAAATATAGTAGATACAAAGAAGAAAAAGATGGCACAGTCAAATTAAAAAAATCATTCACCCACGCATGCCTCCGAGCCTGGACTGGTGTTGTAATATCTGCCGATGGCAATCTGCTCCCATGCTGTTTCGATAAACAAGAGAAATACACCTATGGCAATATAAACAATAGTTCGATTGAAGATATATGGAAAAATAATCAATCTATCGATTTCAGAAAAAAATTGCTTACCCACAGATCTTCTTTTGACATATGTCGCAATTGTAATGAATAAACACTGCCACCCGATGGCTTTTTCACAAACTATCATTTAGATTTTTCTTTTACTTTTTAATAAAATAAAAAATGATAATAATTATAGGGTGTTGAAAATGTTAGTAAAGTATAATAATAAATTATTTATTAGTCAATTAACTATGTTAAAAACAGTGTTAAATTTTTTTATAAAAAAATAAAAACTTTTTCTTGGAATATTCATTTTCTTTTCCATATATTTTCTTTTTTTGTATTTGCAATACCTTTTTTCAAATATTTATTATTTTTTATTCACACATAATTCACATGTTTGTTAATAACTTTGTGAATAAAATTATGAATAACTCACATTACCTTTTTTTTAAAATAGCTATTGTACTAATCTAAAAAAAGTGTTAACTTTGCAAGTTATTTTAATACATATAAAATTGTGTTATGAATTTTCAGTATGATGTAATAGTTATAGGTGCTGGTCATGCAGGATGTGAGGCAGCATGTGCTTCGGCCAATATGGGTAGTAAGACTCTTCTTATCACCATGGATATGAACAAGATAGCACAGATGAGTTGTAATCCTGCAGTTGGTGGTATAGCCAAAGGTCAGATTGTTCGCGAGATTGACGCACTTGGTGGTTATATGGGTATCGTCACCGATATGACTGCCATCCAATTCCGCATGCTCAATCGTAGCAAAGGTCCAGCTATGTGGAGTCCACGCAGTCAGTCCGACCGCATGCACTTCATAATGAAATGGCGCGAGATATTAGATTTTACACCAAATCTCGATATTTGGCAAGACACTGTTACTGAATTGATAATAGAAAACAACGTAGTAAAGGGCGTAAAAACCACCTTAGGAGTTGATTTTCAAGCCAATAGTGTCATTCTCACAGCAGGCACATTCCTCAACGGACTCATGCACATTGGTCGTACTCAAATTGTTGGTGGTCGCATATCCGAGCCATCATCGTTTGGTGTCACCGAGCAGTTGAAGTCTATAGGCTTCACTACCGACCGTATGAAGACAGGCACACCCGTTAGAATCAATGGTAACTCAATAGATTTCAGTAAGTTACAACGTCAAGATGGCGAAAACGACTTTCACAAATTCTCGTTTCTCGACTACAAACCACGTCCACTTCCACAGCAACCATGTTGGATAACCTACACATCCAATGCTACTCACGACATACTCCGCAGTGGACTAAAAGATTCACCTCTCTACAATGGTCAAATCCAAAGTATAGGTCCACGCTACTGTCCAAGTATCGAAACCAAGATTGTAACTTTTGCCGATAAAGATCAACATCAACTATTCATCGAGCCAGAGGGTCACAACACACAAGAATATTATATCAACGGATTTTCATCATCTCTTCCAATGGAGGTTCAGTTTGCAGCCTTGCGCACTGTGCCAGGTTTAGAGAATATGAAAGCTTATCGTCCGGGCTATGCTATCGAATACGACTTTTTCGATCCAACCCAACTCTATCATACCCTCGAAACAAAATTAGTAAAAAATCTCTTCTTTGCCGGACAAGTAAATGGCACAACAGGCTACGAAGAAGCAGCCGGACAAGGTTTGATAGCAGGTGTCAATGCCCACATCAATTGCCATGGAGGCGAACCATTCATCCTTCGTCGCGACGAGGCATATATTGGTGTGTTGATCGACGATTTGGTTACAAAAGGTGTCGACGAACCATATCGTATGTTCACCTCTCGTGCTGAATATCGCATTCTCCTTCGTCAAGACGATGCCGATATGCGCTTGACCGAAAAAGCATACAAGCTCGGTTTGGCTAAAAAAGATAGATACGATTTGATGCTATCTAAGCGCGAGGCTATATATAATTTCATAGAATTCACTCGCAACTATTCGGTGCGTCAAGATATGATAAACGATTTTCTTGTCTCTGTTGGTTCTACTCCAGCGCGTCAAACTATGCGTCTTTTCGATTTCTTGTTGCGTCCACAGTTGACTATCAACAATCTTTTGGATGTTATACCCGAGCTCCGTCGTCAAGCTGAATATATAGAAGAGTCACGTCGCGAAGAGATACTCGAAGCAGCCGAAATTCTTATCAAATATTCAGGCTATATCGACCGCGAACGCATGGTAGCCGACAAACTCCAACGCTTAGATTATATCAACATTTCCGACAAATTCGACTACTCTACCATCCAATCTCTCTCTACCGAAGCGCGCCAAAAACTAAACAAAATCAAACCACAAACCATAGGACAAGCTAGCCGTATACCAGGTATATCACCTAATGATATTAACGTATTGCTTGTAATGCTTGGTAGATAAAATATATGTAACGTTCCACGTGGAACAAAATTAATTCTCAATTCTCAATTTTAAATT
>JAZLEE010000040.1:0-1616 GCA_045615085.1 Candidatus Aphodosoma sp.
ACGACTGCCCAATTATGCCATATTTCATGTACATCGCCATGACCAGCCACATGCAACTCTATTCCTGAATATGCCGAAAATGCCGCAACTGCCAACAAAATCCAATCTATAACAAAAATCTTTTTCATACTATTCTTCTACATACGGACAATTTTCAAGTTTGAAACGCATACGCCAACGACCATCTGCAAAGTCGTGAGTAAGGATACGGAATGTACCTATTTCGCTTGTATTCTTCACATGAGCGCCAATGCAAGCACAGTTGTCATAATCACCTACTCGCACAATACGAAGCGTTTCAGAGGCATCTACAGGCAATTTAGAGAGATCAACTATCTCGGCTGCTTCATCGCGAGTCATAAACTCAATAGTCACATCAAGATTGCGAGCTATCTGCTCGTTCACTCTGCGCTCGATTTCGCGTACTTGTTCCTCTGTTGGTGCTTGAGCAAGTTCATAGTCAGCTTTACTCTTTTTACGTTCGATATGCGCATTGCGCGAACGAGGACAGCCAAACATCTTCACCATTGTACCGTTCAAAATGTGCTCAGCCGTGTGCATTGGCGGAAATTCCGCCTTATTATGTGCATTTAATTGTGGTTCCATATTTAAATTGAGAATTGAAAATTGAGAATTGAGAATTAACAACTACATTATTGATTTATAATTCGCCTTGATCAGCGAAACTATAGAATTGAGAGCGGTCGGAGGTTATAATCACATGGTCGACAAGTTTAATATCAAGCAATTCAACTGCTGAGGCAACTCTTTTTGTAAGCTTACGGTCCTCTAAGCTTGGCTGGATAGAGCCAGAAGGGTGATTATGACAAAGCACAACACCCGAAGCAAGGCGCGTAATAGCAGGTTTGAGCAAAATACGCATATCCACCATTACAGCCGATACTCCGCCACGAGCTACACATTCGCGACCAATCACCTTATTCTTACGATTGAGCAATATAACCCAAAACTCTTCAACTGGAAAATCGCCAATAAAAGACATCATACGAGCCACATCTAAAGAGGAACGGATAGAATCGGCATCGGCAGCCGAGGCTGCATTGCGGCGACGGCCAAATTCAAGTGTAGCGAGCAGATGCATCGCCTTAGCCTCTCCTATCCCTTTGAATTGATGTTGAAGATCGTAAAGCGAAAGACGAGCAAGTTGATCAAGACGACCACCCACAGAAGCAAGTATTTCGCGTGAAAGTTCCACTACATTCTTATCCTTTGTGCCCGAACCAAGCATAACAGCCAAAAGTTCGGCATCGGTAAGAGTTTCTACCCCGTGTAACTTAATCTTCTCACGAGGGCGCTCATCTTCGCTCCAAAGTTTTATAGCTTTGTTTTCCATTAGACAAAATTTAATTAAAATCAACGATTAAAAAGATGTCGCATGCGCAATTCAATAATAAAAAAAAGCTCTCATCTGTTGTTACAGAAAAGAGCTCGTATATTTTATTTGGTCTTCGTTGCAAATTAAGCAAGTTTGTTAACGTGAAGAGCCAATTTAGATTTCAAGTTGCTAGCTTTGTTTTTGTGGATAATGTTGCGTTTAGCAAGTTTATCGAGCATAGAAGCTACTTTAGGAAGGAGTGCTACAGCTGCATCTTTCT
>JAZLEE010000041.1:0-4366 GCA_045615085.1 Candidatus Aphodosoma sp.
CGAAACAATGAACCAAATCCGTGCTGCTGTTGATGCTATCGACCCTACTATCTCTATCCATGGCGAAGGTTGGGCTGCAGGTGGTTGCGGTATTCCAGAAGAACTCCGCGCTGTGAAAAACAATGCTCAACAATTCACTCCTATAGGCGTATTCAGCGATGACATCCGCGATGGTCTCCGTGGCAAATGGACTGATGGCAACAAAGGTGGTTTCGTATCAGGCCGTGGTCTTGAAGAATCAATCAAATTTGGCGTTGTTGGTGCTACTGCTCACCCTCAAATCGACCTCACAAAAGTAGCTCACACAAATGTAGCATACGCAACTACTCCTGCTCAAGTAATCAACTACATGTCTTGCCACGACGACCCATGTATTGTTGACAAACTCAGAGCCATCCATCCAGATGCTACAATCGAAGAAATCATCCGTATGGATCTTCTCGGTCAAACAATTGTATTCACTGCTCAAGGTGTTCCATTCTTCTATGCTGGCGAAGAAGTATTGCGCGACAAAAAAGGCGTTCACAACACATACCAATCTCCTGACTCAATCAACCAAATCGATTGGACTAACAAAGTTAAATACGCCGAAGTATATAACTACTACCGCAATCTCATCGCTCTCCGCAAAGCTCACCCTGCATTCCGCATGAGTGATGCTGCACAAGTAGCTCAAGCTATCAACTTCGCCGACGCTCCTGCTAATGTAGTTGCCTACTCACTCGATGGCACTCTTGCTGGTGACACATGGAACAAAATTTATGTCATCTACAATGGCAACACTGAGGCTGTTGAAATGCCTCTTCCTGAAGGCAACTGGACTGCTGCCTGCTACGATGCTAAAATCAACGAAGCAGGTTTAGGCAATTTCTCTGAAAAAATCAATGTTCCTCACACTTCTGCTGTAATTTTATTCGAATAAAATTTGGATATTTCAAAAAAAAATCGCAACTTTGCATATAATTTGCTCGCAAAGTTGCGATTTTTTTGTTTATATATAAATTAATAAGAAAATGAAATCAAACAAACTTTTTCTACTACTCATTGCCCTATTTATAGGACTATCATCCTATGCTCAAAACAAACCGCTTAACGCCTATGTTATAGGATTTTACAACTTAGAAAATCTTTTCGACACTATAGACGACCCAATCAAAAACGACGCACAATTCCTACCTGATGGCGATTATGCTTGGGGCACAATGAAATACACCAACAAACTACAAAAAATGGCATATGCTATATCTCAAATGCCTAAAAGTTTAGCGATTTTAGGTGTTTCTGAGATCGAAAATATCAATGTACTCGAAGATTTGGTCAAAGAACCTGCTATTGTCAACCGCAATCTCAAGCCTATTTTGGTAGAAGGGCCTGACAAACGTGGTGTCGACGTAGGTCTTTTATACAACACCAAACTCTTCAAACCTACCAACGTAACATCTACTCGCGTACAATCTGAATTAGAAAATTTCTTCACTCGCGACCAACTCTGTGTCTCTGGTATTCTCGATGGCGAAGAAATTCATGTCATCGTTCTCCACTGGCCTTCACGCAGCGGTGGCCAACAACGCTCTATCCCTCGTCGCGCCGAAGCAGCTCGCACCACCAAACACATTTGCGACTCGCTCTTTGCAATCAATCCTGATGCCAAAATCGTAGTTATGGGCGACTTAAACGACGACCCTATCGACCCATCTGTCACAACAGAACTTGGTGTTAAATCTAAAATCGAAGAAACAAAACAAAGCGAACTCTTCAATACCACCTACGCCTTCTACAAACAAGGCATCGGCACTCTCGCTTACAAAGACCAATGGAATTTATTCGACCAAATCATCATATCACAAGCTTGGTTAAACTCAAATCGTAAAACACTAAGCTATTGGAAAACCGAAATTTTCAACAAAGATTTCCTCAAACAACAAGAAGGCAGATACAAAGGCTACCCTCTTCGCACTCATGCAAGTGGCGTTTGGACCAATGGATATTCCGACCACTTCCCTTGCCTTATTTGGGTAGTAAAATATAAAAAATAACAATCACTGTGGCTAAGAAAAAAGTTAAATTACAATTCAATCCCGAAACTCTTTCGTTCGAACGCGTTGAGACTTCTATCGGCAAAAAAATAAAGAAACTATCCCTACATCTATTTTCTAGTACTTTCATCGGATTTCTTTTCTTTATTGCATTCACTGCCATAATCGATTCTCCCGACGAGAAACAACTCCGCAAAGCAAACGAACAGATGGAGATTCAATACGAATTGCTCAATCGTCGATTAGAGCAAATGAACATTGTGTTGGCAGACATCAAACAACGCGACAACAATCTCTATCGCGTTATATATCAAGCCGATTCCATACCAGACAATGTTCGACACAGCACTTCGCTCAACAACCAACACTACGAGCGTCTTGCCAAACTCAACACATCTTCTATTCTCGTCGAAACCACTCGCAAGGCCGATGACATAAGCAAACAACTCTACATCCAGTCGAAATCATACGACGACCTCATGCTTCTTGTCAAAAGCAACGAACAAAAACTCCAACACATCCCTGCCATACAACCAATTCTCAACAAAGACCTCACCCGTGTGGCATCTGGTTTTGGTTATCGTATCGACCCTGTCTATCGCACTCGCAAATTCCACCAAGGCATGGACTTCACAGCCCCTACTGGCACCGACATTTATGCCACTGGCAATGGCGTTGTCGAATTCGTTGGATGGAAACAAGGCTACGGCAACACGGTCATCATCGATCACGGCTTTGATTACAAAACTTTGTATGCCCACATGCATAAATTCAAAGTAAAAAAAGGTCAAAAACTCACTCGTGCTGAAATAATTGGTTCTGTCGGCAACACTGGCAAAAGTACTGGTCCTCACCTCCACTACGAGGTTATATACAAAGGCCAACACGTCGACCCTCTCAACTACTACTTCCTCGACCTCTCGCCCGAAGAATACGACCGCATGATACAACTTGCTGCCAACGCAGGTCAAGTAATGGACTAAAAACATGAATAATGACTAGTTACTAATGTTCAACAAATAAGTCATTAATAACTAACAACTAATAACTAATCATTAACATATGATTGACTACCACAACCTTACTCCCGAACAAGAAGAAGAGATGATCCAATCCGAATTCAAGGCTCTTCTACGCGATTATGCGGCTACTGCCCATAAACAAAAAATCGAAATTATCACTAAGGCTTTCGAGTTTGCAAACAAAGCACATGGTGGGGTTAAACGTCGCTCTGGCGAACCATACATCATGCACCCTCTGGCTGTAGCTCGAATCGTAGTCAACGAAATCGGACTCGGCTCTACATCCATCTGTGCAGCCCTACTCCACGATGTAGTCGAAGATACCGACTATACTGTCGAAGACATTGCCAACGAATTCAATCCTAAAATTGCTTCTATCGTTGCCGGTCTCACCAAAATCTCTGGCGGTATATTTGGCGAAGGTGCGTCTGCGCAAGCCGAAAATTTCCGTAAACTCATCCTCACCATACCCGAAGATGTGCGCGTTATCCTCATCAAAATGGCCGACCGCCTCCACAATATGCGCACACTCGGTTCTATGCCTCCGGCCAAACAACTCAAAATCACAGGCGAAACTCAATACATCTATGCGCCTCTCGCACAACGCCTTGGTTTCTTCCTTATCAAAACCGAATTAGAAAATCTCAGTTTCAAATACGAGCAACCAAGCATCTACGCCAAACTCGAGCGCCAAATCATGCAAGCCACTCCTATGCTCGAGGATGCCTTTCGCATTTTCATCCAACCTATCACTAAAATTCTCGACTCATACGGCTACGACTACGAAATCGTCAAACGCATCAAGTCGCCTTATAGCGTCTTCAAAAAGATGCAAACCAAGCATATCACATTCGAGGAAGTATACGACCTCTTGGCTATCCGCATCATTCTCAAACCTAAAGAAAACGAAAACGAAAAAGCCAATTGTTGGGTCACATACTCTGCCATCACAAGCATCTATACTCCTCACCCCGACCGCACTCGCGACTGGATCAACACACCTAAATCCAATGGTTATGAGGCTCTTCACGTCACAGTTATGGGCCCTGGTGGCAATTGGATTGAGGTCCAAATCCGTAGCCAACGCATGAACGACATCGCCGAAAAAGGTCTTGCTGCTCACTGGAAATACAAAACTGGCGAACAAGAAGAGTCTGACCTCGACAAATGGTTTAAATCCATCAAAGAGATGCTCGACACAAGCGACTTTACAAACGCTGTTGAGTTTATGGACACCTTCAAACTCAATCTATATTCAACCGAAATATTTGTATTTACCCCTAAAGGCGACATCCGAAAAATGCCTGC
>JAZLEE010000042.1:0-31518 GCA_045615085.1 Candidatus Aphodosoma sp.
TAGCGAATATGTATATTTCGATGGTTCGCTATATGTATGTCCTGAATGTGCGCACGAATTCAGTGCCGACGACCATGCTGCGGCTAACGAAGGTCCCGAAGTAGCCAAAGATAGCAACGGTGCCGAACTCTTCGATGGCGACGCCGTAACCGTAATCAAAGACCTCAAAGTAAAAGGTTCATCAATGGTCATCAAACGCGGCACGAAAGTAAAATCAATCCGCCTCACCGAAAATCCCGAAGAAGTCGACTGCAAAATCGATGGTAGCAGCATCGTACTCAAAACCTGCTTCCTCAAAAAATAAGAAATAAATAACAAATTATATTATCTCTGTCTTCTGAAAAACTATGAAAGAACTAAAATGTCCGCAATGTGGTAGCCAATTCTCGGTAGATGAGGCCGACTATGCTTTGATTCTCAATCAAGTGAGAAATCAAGAATTTGAAGCCGAACTACGTGTACGACTTGCCGACTTGCAAAAACAAAATGATATAAAACAAGAAGCCGAAGCCATCAAAGCATCTCAAGCATTCCAATCTAAGCTAAACGACAAGGAGTTGGAACTATCGCGCAAAGAGAGCGAAATAAAACAACTAAAATCACAGCTTGACTCATTCAACCAAACGAAACAGCTAGAGATTGCAGCCGAACGCACAAAAGCCAACGAAGAAATTCTTAAACTACAAGCTCAAATTCAACAAAACGAGAGCAACATCCGCGTAGCTATCCTCGAAGAACAAAACAAGGCTAAGGACCAACTACAAACCAAAGATAATGCCTTAATTGAACTCCGTAGCCAAATAGAGGTTAATCAAAAGGAGGCTCAATTACGCGAAACTACCATCAAAGAAGACTATGAACGTCAACTCAAACAAAAACAAGAACTCGTTGACTACTACAAAGACCTAAAAGCCAAATTATCAACCAAAATGATTGGCGAATCACTCGAAATTCATTGCAGTAATGAATTCAACCGAGTGAGAACATCCATGTTCCCTAATGCCTACTTCGAAAAAGACAACGACGCAAGCGCTGGTACCAAAGGAGACTTCATATTTCGCGACTCTATCAACGGCGAAGAGTATATCTCTATCATGTTCGAAATGAAAAACGAGATGGACACGACTGCCACTAAACACAAAAACGAAGACTTCCTCGCCAAACTCGATAAAGACCGTAACGAAAAAAAATGCGAATATGCCGTTCTTGTCTCTCTACTCGAACCTGACAACGATTTCTACAACGAAGGCATCGTAGATATGTCATATCGCTATCCAAAGATGTTTGTCATTCGTCCTCAGTTCTTTATGCCTCTTATTTCGCTTCTATCGCAAGCTTCTCGCAAGAGCATAGAATACAAAAAAGAACTTCAATTAGTGCGACAACAATCTGTTGACGTAACAAACTTCGAAAACAAACTCAACGACTTCCGCGACAAATTTGGAAAACACTACATGCGCGCAAGCGAAAAATTCAATAAAGCTATAGAAGAAATTGATAAAACTATCAAGTCGCTACAAAAAATGAAAGAAGACCTTCTTAGCTCCGAAAACTACCTTCGACTTGCAAACAACGACACAGAAGAACTAACTATCAAACGATTGACTCGTGGAAACCCTACTATGAAACAAAAATTCGACGAGGCTCGCAAAAATTCAATTGATACAGAATAAAAAAGTTTACTATGGATTTCAAACTATTACATACCGACCCCTACTCTTCGGCTCGTGCTGGGATTATCACCACCGACCATGGTCAGATAGAAACTCCTATTTTCATGCCTGTGGGCACTGTGGCTTCGGTCAAAGGTGTGCACATCAAAGAGGTGAAAGAGGACGTACAAGCGCAAATTATCCTTGGCAACACATATCACCTCTATCTCCGTCCGGGTCTTGATATTCTCGAACAAGCAGGTGGATTGCACAAATTCAATGGTTGGGACCGCCCTATCCTTACCGATAGTGGTGGTTTTCAGGTGTTCTCGCTTGCCGATAATCGCAAACTCACCGAGGAGGGTGCTATCTTCCGCTCACATATCGATGGGTCGAAACACTTCTTTACACCCGAAAATGTAGTTGATATCCAACGCACTATTGGAGCAGACATTATGATGGCATTCGACGAATGTACACCAGGCACTGCCGACTATCGCTATGCCAAAAATTCGATGGAACGCACTCATCGTTGGCTCAAACGTGGTCTTGAACACTTCGATGCAACACCAGACAAATATGGCTATAGCCAAACATTTTTTCCTATAGTACAAGGATGTGTATACCCTGAGTTGCGCCGCGAATCGGCAAAGTTCATTGCCGACCAAGGCCGTGAAGGTAATGCTATTGGCGGTCTTGCCGTGGGCGAACCAACCGAGAAGATGTACGAAATGATTGAAGTGGTAAATGATATCTTGCCTAAAGATAAGCCTCGATACCTAATGGGTGTAGGTACACCTGCCAATTTGCTCGAAGGCATCGAACGTGGCGTAGATATGTTTGACTGCGTAATGCCTACGCGTAATGGCCGTAATGGTATGCTATTCACTCGCAACGGCATCATGAATATGAAAAACAAAAAATGGGCCGACGACTTCTCACCTATCGACCCAGAAAGCGACTGTTTTGTTGACCTACAATACTCGAAAGCATATCTCCGTCACCTATTCGTGAGCCAAGAACTACTTGCTATGCAAATTGCTTCTATTCATAACCTTGCATTCTATTTATGGCTCGTAAAAGAAGCTCGCAAACATATCATCGCTGGCGACTTCCACACCTGGAAACCTATGATGCTCGAACGCGTCACAAGACGACTTTAAGAAATCTGGATGGCATCCGTTGACTATTGACACAATCATCATGCTGAAACGAATAGACATATATATAATCAAAAAGTATTTGGGTACGTTCTTTTTGTCCATACTGCTGATAATAACCATATCAGTAGTAGTCGACATATCCGAAAAATTGGATGAATTCATGGACAATAAAGCTCCTCTCAACGAGATTATATTCGACTACTACTTTAATTTTATCCCATACTTTGCCAATCTATTCACTCCACTTTTTGCATTTATTTCGGTGATATTCTTCACTTCGAAGATGGCTTATAACACAGAAATCACCGCTATTCTCGCGGGTGGCGTTAGTTTCAATAGAATGTTAAGACCATATATTATTTCGTCCGTAATAATTGGCATAATGTCATTCGTATTAAGCGGATACATAATTCCACCTGCTAACGAGGTGCGTCTCGCATTCGAAGATAAATATATTAAATCAAACAAAACAGAGGTAGTACGACACATTCAAATGGAAATTGAACCTGGTGTGATACTTTACATCGAACGCTATGAAGAGAATCGCAACCGTGGTAATAAGGTGTCGCTAGAGAGGTTTGAAGGCAAAACTCTGGTCAGTCGAACAACAGGCAATACGATAGAATGGACTCCAAAAGATTCGGTTTGGCACATCAAAAAATATCTCAAACGTGACTTCAATGGCATCTACGAAACCATTGAAAAAGGCGACCAAATTGACACTCTGCTTAATATCCACCCATCAGAGTTTTTTATTACAGGCACATTAGCCCCACAGATGACCAACGTTGAGCTTAAACAACATATCAATCGCCAAAAAGCTCGTGGTATGGGTAACACGCAAATGTTTGAAGACGAATTGCATAAACGCTACTCTAACCCTTTTGCGGCCATTATTTTAATGCTTATAGGCGTATCACTTTCATCAAAAAAAATCAAAGGTGGCATGGGGCTCCAACTTGGTATTGGTATAGCACTAAGTGCGTTGTACATACTATTTACAACCATATCAAGTATGTTTGCTATCAAAGGCAATATGCCTGTAGTCCTCGCAGTTTGGTTGCCAAACATACTATTCCTCTTCGTTGGTATTGGATTATACTTGAAAGCACCTAAGTAAATTAAAAATAAAAAAAACATTTCTCAAAACAACCCTCTAAACTCCAAATAATTAATGCAATACTCATCAATCATACAATTACTCCGCAAACATTCTCTCATCAAAGATGTAGCAAAGTGGGTTAAATCGAAGTCACAAGTACTAGAAATCAATGGATTGCAGGCTTCGGGCAAAAGTATGATGATGAATGCTATCTGGCAAACGACTAAATCGAAAATACTCTACGTTGCCGAAGATGCCGAAACTGCCGCCTATTTCTACAACGACATCAACCGCGCAATTCCTACAAATCAGTGTGCTTTACTCCCCTCTTCTTATAAAAAATCGCCTAAACATGGTGCTATCGACTTAGCATCTGAAATCATGCGCGCCGATGCGCTTAATATTATAAGTAAGACTCGAGACTCAAAAAACGAAAAACAAAGTTCTCAATCTGATAATGAGTGGCTTATTATCACATCACCTGAAGGTCTTATCGAACGTGTTGCTACTCAACAAACACTTCACTCCCATCGTATAACAATAAAGAAATCGGAAGAAATCGACCAAGAACACCTCATACAAACTCTCAACGAATGGGGATTCGAACTTGTAGAATTTGTGTATGAGCCAGGTCAATATGCCCAACGCGGTAGTATCATTGATATCTTCTCATTCTCTAACGAACGACCTTACCGTATCGACTTTTGGGGCGACACTGTAGAATCTATACGTATATTCGACATCGAGAAACAATTATCTATCAACGAAATAGACTCGATAGATATCCTACCTAACATTTCGGTTAGAGGTGACAAAAATTCTATCTCTATCTTCAACTTTCTTCCCGAAGATACTATTATATGTTGGGCTAATCCAACCCTTGCAATAGAACGCCTCAACGAAATTTACAACGATGCACTCGTAAAACAACATTCAGATAAGAACATTGCAGACTTACTTAATCTACTTATCAATGGCAATATAGCAAAAGAGCAAATAGTTAATTTCAAGCAAATAACCTTTAAAAATTCTTTACTTCTCAATCCTATTGTCAAAGACTCAAAAAACGTTTGTTCCTCATTGAGTTTCAATCAATCCGCACAACCGCTCTACCACAAAAACTTCGATATTGTGGCCGACTCGTTGCGCAAATATATCAATGATGGATATACCATCCATATCTGCTCCGATTCGAAGAAGCAAACTGACCGTATTGCAGCCATATTTGATGAGCGTGGCGATAATATCCACTTCACACCTATCGAAGGTACAATCCACGAAGGTTTCATCGACCACGACCTTTCTATCTGCTTCTTCACTGACCACCAAATATTTGACCGTTACCACAAATTCTCGCTCAAATCCGATATTGCCAAGGCTGGCAAAGTGTCAATGACACTCAAAGAGATAAACCAACTCCAAATTGGCGACTATGTAGTACATATCAATCACGGAATCGGAAAATTTGCAGGATTAGTATCTATAGACCAAAATGGTAAAAAACAAGAAGTCATCAAGTTACTATACCAAAATGACGATATAGTCTTCGTGTCTATCCACGGACTACATCGTATATCAAAATACAAGGGTAAAGATGGCGAACCTCCTCGCATGAATAAGCTTGGCTCTGGCGCATGGGAACGCCTAAAAGAGCGTACTAAAGCCAAAGTTAAAGACATTGCACGCGACCTTATCCTACTCTATGCTGCTCGCAAAGCCGAAAAAGGATTTCAATTCACACCTGACACTTATCTCCAACACGAACTCGAAGCTTCGTTTATCTACGAAGATACTCCCGACCAAGCTCGCTCTACAGCCGATGTCAAACGCGACATGGAATCTACCCTACCTATGGACCGTCTTGTATGTGGTGACGTAGGTTTTGGTAAAACCGAAATTGCAGTACGAGCTGCTTTCAAAGCTGTAACTGATAGCAAACAAGTGGCTGTGCTTGTGCCTACTACAGTATTAGCACTTCAACATTACAAAACCTTTAGCGAACGCCTCAAAGAGTTCCCTTGCCGCGTAGAATACATCAGCCGAGCCAAGAAACCGAGCGAAGTAAAACAAATCCGTCAGGACCTCGCCGATGGCAAAATCGATATCCTCATCGGCACTCATAAAATCGTAGGTAAAGATATTGCATTTAAAGACTTAGGTCTTCTCATCATAGACGAAGAACAAAAATTTGGAGTATCGGTAAAAGAGAAACTCAAGGCTCTTAAAGTCAACGTAGATACCCTTACTCTCACTGCCACTCCTATCCCACGTACATTGCAATTTTCCCTCATGGGTGCGCGTGACCTTAGTATACTCACCACACCACCACCTAATCGTTATCCAGTAGCGACTGAACTATGTGAATACGACGACGAGACTATTCGCACGGCTATCACTGACGAAATGAGTCGCAATGGACAAGTGTTCTTTATCAATAATCGAGTACAAAATATCTATCTTATTGAAAAAAAAATACGTACTCTAGTACCCGAGGCCCGTATAGCTATTGCTCACGGACAAATGCCAACCGACCAACTCGAACAGACTATTATCGACTTTATTGACTATGAATATGATGTGCTTATAGCCACTTCAGTCATCGAGTCTGGTGTAGATATTCCGAATGTCAACACCATCATTGTCAATAATGCCCATATGTTCGGTCTCAGTGATCTACACCAATTGCGTGGGCGTGTAGGTCGTAGCAATCGCAAGGCATTCTGCTACCTCATTGCCCCACCACTCAATACGCTCACCTCCGACGCACGCCGTCGCCTACAAGCTATCGAAACATTTGCCGAACTGGGTTCTGGTTTCAATATTGCCATGCAAGACCTCGACATTCGCGGTGCAGGCAACATCCTTGGAGCCGAACAAAGTGGATTTATCACCGACCTTGGCTACGAAACCTATCAAAAGATTCTTAACGAAGCACTCACCGAGTTGCGCGACCAAGAATTCAGTCAACTATTTGCTGACCGTCGCGATTCAAATACAAATTTTGTTAGCGACTGTTTCATTGAGTCAGATATGGAACTCATGTTACCTAATTGGTATGTAGAATCACAAACCGAACGTATAGCACTCTATCGTGAATTGGATAACTTACAATCAGAACAAGCACTTGAGGATTATAAAAAACGTCTCACAGACCGCTTTGGTCGTATTCCAGATGAAGTCAATGATCTCATGACTATGGTGCGCCTACGCTGGTTAGCTCAACGCCATGGAGTTGAACGTTTGTCACTGAAAAATGGTAGAATGAAAGCATACCTTATCTCCAATCCTCATTCAGCATTCTACGATTCTGCCGAGTTCAATTCACTTATCACATATTGCTCTCACAACGCACGTCGTTGCGCTCTAATCGAAACTGCAGGTAAAAACATAGTACAAATCAGCAACATAACATCTGTGCAAGATGCCTATGATATATTTTGCCAAATAGCAAAGCATAAAGCATAGTATAATAAATAAATAAATAAAAGACTGAACTATAGCTCAGTCTTTTTTTTATTATCTCAAATCATTCACATCAACATTGGGATATTTAGCCACATCAAATATGAAATATGAGTTATCTACCGATACCTTTTTGAGTTCATCCAAATAGATTGCAACCTTATTACCATTAGTTTGATATACAATCAATCGTGTTGGCAAGTTATATTTGCTCAAATACAATTCCACCCTAAAATACTCACTTTCTTTTGGAGTGTGGGGATAAAAGTTTATCACACCCTTCTCTCCTTGAGAAATACGATTAGTAGCCATATAATGCTCAATCATAGCTAGAGGATTAACTTCACGCAACTCTTCTGCCGTAGGTTCAGTAATTAATACTTCGTTATATTCAGATATAAAAACCCATTGTGTTTTGCCATCATACTTTACCTCATTTCCACCCAAAGTCATACGAAATTTTTCCCCTTTAAGTGTAATATTACCCGACTGTTTATCTTCTACTTCTTGTTGTGCATTATAAACCAATAGCGTAAAACATCCTTCATAAACCGAATGTTTTAACTCAGCTATCGCCTCCTTCACTCTACGCTCAGCCTCACGATTGTTCTGCGCCATAAGGTCAACACACAATACACAATGTACAAAGCACAATGACAATATTAATGTGAGTTTTTTCATAATTATTTATATACTTGGTTTTTAATGTAGATTTTCATTAATTACCTATAATAATTAACGATTAAATTTATAACAAAAGTATCAAATATTATCTATCTCAACGAAGCAAGCAAGTTTTCTAATTCCATATCCGTAGTCACAAGCACCTCACGAGGTTTGCTACCACGAGCAGGACCCACGATACCAGCCACTTCCAATTGGTCCATGATACGACCTGCACGGTTGAAACCAATCTCATACTTACGTTGAATATTAGAAGTAGATCCCATTTGCGAAGCTACTACATATCGAGCCACTTCTTCGAAATAAGAGTCACGTTTAGACATATCCACACCCGAAAGGTCTTTACTTTCACCTTCTGGCATAGGTGGTTCTGGCAATTCGAATGGTGCAGGATAACCTTGTTGCTTGCTAATATATTCAACAACATTTTCTACCTCAGGAGTATCGACGAAAGCACATTGCACACGTACAGGAGAATCACCTTGTAGGTAGAGCAAATCACCACGACCTATCAATTGTTGCGCACCCGATTGATCAAGGATAGTTTTAGAGTCGATACCACTCGACACCTTAAATGCCATACGCGCTGGGAAATTGGCTTTAATCACACCTGTGATGATATTAACCGACGGACGTTGTGTTGCCAAAATCAAGTGCATACCTACAGCACGCGCCTTCTGAGCAATACGTGCAATCGGAGTTTCTACCTCTTTGCCTGCAGTCATAATAAAGTCACCAAACTCATCGATAATAATCACCAAATAAGGCAAATATTTATGACCTTTCAATGGATTGAGACGACGATTTACAAACTTCTCATTGTACTCTTTAATATTACGCACATTAGCATCCATGAGCAATTTGTAGCGGTCCTCCATCTCTTGCACGAGCGAATTAAGCGTAGATAATACAAGCGATGTATCCGTAATTACAGGAGCTTCGGCATCAGGAATCTGAGCCAAGAAATGTTTATCAATCAAACGATACATGCTAAACTCAACCATCTTTGGGTCAACCAACACGAACTTTAATTGCGAAGGGTGCTTTTTATAAAGCAAAGATGTGATAATAGCATTAAGACCGACCGACTTACCTTGACCAGTAGCACCTGCCACAAGCAAGTGAGGCGCTTTAGCTAAGTCAAACATAAACACTTCGTTAGTAATAGTACGACCAAGTGCCACAGGCAACTCCATCTTCGATTCCTGGAATTTTTTAGAAGCGATAGTAGCATGCATCGACACAATCTTCGGATTAGCATTAGGCACCTCAATACCAATTGTTCCTTTACCTGGCATAGGTGCAATAATACGAATACCGATTGCTGCCAATGAAAGCATAATATCTTTTTCGAGATTTTGAATTTTCGAGATACGAACACCTTCTTCAGGCACAATCTCATATAGTGTGATAGTAGGACCAATAGTCTCCACAATCTTTTTCACTCCGATACCAAAGTTTCTAAGTGTAGAAATAATTTTCACACGATTAGCCTCTTTCTCCTCCTCTGTCAAAGTCACCGCCTGATTCGGATACTCTTTCAAAAGATCAAGTGTAGGATATTTATAGTACGAAAGATCAAGTGTTGGGTCGTAAGGTTCAAGCACTTGATCCACACTCTCGCCCGCATCTGCCACCTTCGAGTCAATCTCTACCCCATCTTGCTTCTTCACCTCTTCTGCCACTATCTCTTCTGTTATCACATCCACCTCTTCTGTTGTCACATCAAATTCCTCAGATTTCACTTCCAACTCTTCAGTTTTATTCTCTAATTCTTCTTCGATTACTTCCACTGTCTCTGTCTCAATGACTGTTAATTCCTCTTCGATATTATCAGTTTCTTCAATCTCCACGCCATCAAGTACCTCTTCAACAGTCTCTTCTGTCTCATCTAACACTTCTGTTTTAGTGTCTGCCTCCTCTTTCTTATTGAATTTAGTTTTTGGCGTAAACAAATTCTGTATCACAGGCATCGTAGCCGAAAAAGCAAAAGTAGCAAATACCAAGAGAGCACCTAAAATAACAAAGAACGTACCTGGAATGCCTATATTAGTCATCAAATATTCAGTCAAAAATTGTCCATAAGCCCCTCCGATGCTCACATACGAAGCATCGAGCAAACGACCAAAAAAGAAATCCAACATCAACGGAGCCCACAACACAAAAAGAATAGGAAACAAAATCCACTTCCACAACGATTTAATACCAAGGCCAAGCAACTTGATAGCCACAGCAAACGCCATCACCACAAACGCAAAAACCGACACACCAAACGCCTCATTAATCAAATAATGAGCAATAATAGCACCATTCAACCCTGTCCAATTCAAAATTTGTTTCTTCATCTCATCGCGCGACAACCCATCTGCAATCACAATACTCTGGTCTGCACCACCCGTAAAGAAAAACGACACAAGTGCTAACAAAACAAACAACACCAACAAAAATAACAAGGCACCAAACGCAAAATGAAAACGTTCGTCACGCAAAAACATCACAACCTTACTTGGTTGTTTCGCCTTCTTTTCTTTCTTTTTCTCAGCCATTTATAAATTAGATTAACAATTAGTGAATAAGTTTAAAATATACAAACCTCAAAAATCAACGATTACTCTATTTCTCTATTAAAGCAACACAATATGCTGCAATACCCTCTTTACGTCCTACAAAACCAAGTTTTTCTGTTGTTGTAGCTTTAATGCTTACGCAATCTACATCCACATTCATACAATCTGCCAAAACTTGTTGCATTTGAGGGATATGAGGATTCAATTTTGGACGCTCTGCACATACAGTAGCATCTATATTTCCTATCGAATAGCCCTTCTCTTTTATTAAGGCAACTGTTTTACGCAACAATATTTTACTATCTATATTCTCATATTCCGCTCCTGTATCAGGAAAATGATAGCCTATATCGCGCATATTAGCAGCACCAAGCAAAGCGTCACAAATAGCATGTATCAACACATCTGCATCAGAGTGACCAAGCAAACCTTTTTCATATTCAATTTTAATGCCTCCTAACCACAAATCGCGGTTTTCTACTAATTGATGAACATCATATCCCATTCCTACTCGTATCATAATACTCTAAAAGTTAGTGGTTAGTAATTAGTGTAAAAAAGACAGAAAAACCATAGTCTTTCTGTCTTTCTTCTTTATTGTTTTAGAAATTATTTATCAGCCAAAGCTTTGATTCCATCAATATCAAATGCAAGAGAGAAACGAAGAGTTTGGTCAAGTGGGTTAGATGCAGAAGTTGCAATTACATAACCTACGTCAAGTTTGAATGCAGAAAGTTTGAAACCAGCACCAACAGTAAAGTATTTACGATTACCTTTGTCTTTTGCTTCATTGTTATAACCAAGACGACCGAAGAATTGTTCGTTGTAAGCATATTCAAGACCTACACCCCAGTTAATTTCAGCCATTTCTTCAGCAAAACCACCAGGAGCATCATACCATGAAAGGATTATACCTTCCATAGAAGAGATTTTGTTATATTCTTCTGTTGTCATTGCCCAAGTATCCATGTTTGTAGCATCAAAATCAGGGTTATATTTAGCTACTTTTGAGTAACGTGAAGGAACCATCATTTTGTTAGCTTCGAGAGAGATGAGCAAGCGATTGTATTTGTCGAATGGAATTTGGTAACCTACACCAAGACGAAGGTTAGCAGGGATGAAGTTGTAGTTATCACCTTTGTCGTAAGTGATACGAGTACCAATATTTGAAAGGTTGAAACCAAAATTGAAACGAGATGTACCAGAGCTCATTTCGATAGGAAGGCTATAGAAACCATTCACGTCAGCACCAAAAGCATAACCTGTATAGTAGTTAGGGTCTGTTTTAGCAGTAAAGTCAGAAGCAACCATACGCAAAACAACACCTAAAGAGAAATTCTCAGTAAGCATACGAGAATAACCAAGGTCGAATGCCATTTCATATGGGTTAGCTGAAAGAGGAATTGCATCTGCCGATTCGCGCAACAACACTTCACCCAATTGGAAGAAACGGAGAGAAGCACTGATTGTACCAGCCATTTTGCTTGGAGTATAATAACCTGCAAGATAAAGCAAATTGATGTCATTTACACCCAATTTACGCAACCATGGAGTGTAAGAAAATGCAAAACCTGCACTACTTTCGTTTTGAGCATATTTAGATGAATTCCAATATTGAGCATTCATATCTGAGTTAGTTGCGACACCAACGTCACCCATACCGCCAGCTACAGCATCAGGGCTGATTGACATAGAAGGAACACCTGAAACAATTGGATTCATGTAACCATAGTCAGTTTTTGCTTCATTGTAACTAATTGGAGCTGATTGAGCAAAAAGAGAAGTAACAGACGCACAAAGCACCATTACTGATAATAGGATTTTTTTCATAGTTTAATTATAGTGTGATTAAAATTATTCGTTTCTCTAATTAAAACGCAAAGTTACAAATATTATTGCTTTTGTACAAATATTTTTGTAGTTTTTGATGATTTTTTTCCATTTTCGTCAAATAATATGACTTTTACGAAGTATAAACCATCCGAAATTGCCGAATTTAGGTCTAATTCTATATTAGTTTTCGACGAAGCATCGGTCACCAAACTCATCTCTTTTCGATAGACTATACGACCCGAACTATCATACATATATATATGAATATCAACTGGCGACGCTGGTCTATCATGCTCTACTACAATATTGGCATGATGAACAACTGGGTTTGGATATACAAACATATTGCTAACTTCACCCGACAAAGACTCAACTACTTCAAACTCTAATTCTGCGGTTGATGAATTATTCTGCAAATCCCAAGCTCGGAAGAATAATTTATGTTTTCCAGGGGTTAAATCTGTCAATTGGTATGTCACAACACCTGAATTATAAGATCCAAAATTAGCTTTATAATAGTTATTTAACACATATTCTTGATCTTTGTCATTATCTAATCTAATCACAATATCATGACCTATACCAGATCCGATTGTATTAATACCACTTTGGTCTGCCAATTCTGCCACAAACAATGGATTAGAATTAACTTTATCGCCATTGTCAAAATAAGGTGTATTCAAATAAATTTTCAATTCTGGACCATCAGTTTCCAATACAGCATCTTTTGATTCGCCACCGATAATCATTTTCGAAGAATTGCCATTTGCTTCAAAACCTTGCGCCTCATCTACTGCATACATCACAATTCTACCCGGACCATAGTTATATCTAATATCTTTTGGCACAATAAACTCCGCGTTAAATGCACCATTCACCACTTGTACTTGACCTACATACAACGGATTAGTTCTATATTTATATACAAATGGCACAGTATCTTTTCCGTCTTTAGCATCATTACAAAGAGTTGTTATGGTCTCTTCTTTATCAAAAATCGTAATATGCACATAACCATTGAATGTTTCGTCAACAACATCGCTACCATTGACGCGCACTGTACCCGATAATTTAACATAATCTAATGCTCCAACAGTATCTACTGCTGCATGCACAGCCTTACCATTAATCGAATCGATGGCTACGATATGCGATTCTGCCACTGCTAAACGAATAGTAGGGTCGCCAATCAAAACAAAACGCAATCTATTAGAGTCGCTATTTGCTGCTCGCTTGTTTTTTGCCAATCTATAAGCCTCGCCTATCGTATTTACGCGACCTGTTGCATCTCGATTCAACAACTCTTTTACTATCTCTATATTCAACAACAAATTCTGTTGTGCAAATACAGTACGCGTAGTTGTAATAAGAGCCAAAGCACCACCTTTGGGATTTAACATCATAGCTTCAGCACCCGAAAGTTTAAAATCGTCAAAACGAGAAAAGCTACATGATGATGTAATCAACAAAGGTAATCTTTTGTTATACATTGCATTGATATCAGCCACAGTCAGAATCTGCTCGTTAGTCCAGTTATTATAACCACTATGCCCCATGTAGTTGATATAGAGCACACCATCATTTATGTAGTCAAAAAACTCTTTTTTGAGTACAGGATAGAATTCTCCAACAGCAGTGACCTCCTGAGTATAAGAATCGAGATATAATTTACGAGTAAGAATGTTAGGATTCAATTTTTCGAATGTAGTACAAACTTGATCCGACTCTTCCATATGAATATTATTATTGCCATCATCGGCAAGGAATATTGCACGATTCTTCCAATATCCATAATCTTCATTCTTAATATAACCTATCAATTTATCAACAACACCATCAGCTTGCTCTACGGTATAGGCAGGAATACGCCCTACCACAACATCAAGACTATTGACCAAAATGCGTGCACCATCGGTGTCATCCAAAAATCCAAAATAATCGTCGGTTGTATATGCATCTAACTCATTATACGACTCTTTGGCTTGATAAGTAAGCAATCGATATATATTGTCTTTTGTGTTTGCTTTCAATATCTGACGATTATCGAACGAACCATCGCCAAAAAGCAATAGATATTTTGGAGCATTTCCATATGTTTTGGCTCTATCATAAAACATTTTCATGAAACGACGATAAGCCGTAGCATCTGGCGTGCCCGACGAAAATTCGTTATAAATTACATCTGGTTCCACTACATACGTAGTAATACCATCATACTCCAAGTGTATTTGAGCCAATCTATTTGCAGCCGAAACAAAATCGGATGGAGATATGATAACCATATCTACTTGTCCAAGAGCATGCAAATCTTGGTTTATAATCTTACCGACCACTTGCGGTTGCAAAAATTTATCATTCTTCACATCAACTGCCACATACTCCTTCAATGCAGTTGTATTATCTACAAAAGTCAAAGAGGTGCCACTAATATCGGTTGCCAATTGCTCGATATTTACTTGATTTGTTACATCCCATATCTGAATGTTGCTGTTTATATTAGACAACTGATATGTGTAATTTTCTGAATTACCGAGATTTTCAACAACTCTAAAAGGCAACACTTCGCCTTGTATTTTTGTTAATTTACGTTTTACGTTTAAAACTAAAAAATCCAAATAAAAAGATGTAAATTGGTCACTGTGTTTTAAGCGCACCGTCACATCATTTGCTTTTTTGGGTGTAAATTTATATGTATCAGTTACATTAGTTGCATTTACATCGCTATTTGGACGTTTAGCCAATTTAGTCACACCAAGCACCACGCCATCAGTAGCCACCTCAAGTTGCGCATCATTAAGTCCTACATAAGCCCCCTCTACATGCACCACTGCAGTCTCTTGCAATAGATTAGGTATATTAAAAGAGTAGGTTTTGCTCAGATTAGAAGCAGTTAATTGGTCACACAAATAAATTCTACCAACATTTATCAAACTCATCTCGTCCTTCTCATACAAATAATAATCATCAAACGAAATGATAGGAGTTGTAATATTGGCTGTCAATTTGCTCTTTGCTGTAATATATTTGGGTGTTGCATAATCAGACGTAACAAAATAATATCCGTGGTTAGAATATGTATTCACCTCATGTTCGAATAGCTTATTAGTTGTATTATAAGTCCATTTGGTCGGACCCTGAGCATAGAAAAGAATATAATCACCTTTGCCAAACACACCATCACTACCCTTCTCCATATAAATACTTAATTGAGGCAAATCGTCGATATATGGTTTCGAAAAATCTTCTGCTAATTGAGCTCCACCATA
The DNA here is from genome assembly GCA_045615085.1 of Candidatus Aphodosoma sp. GTDB lineage: Bacteria > Bacteroidota > Bacteroidia > Bacteroidales > Paludibacteraceae > Aphodosoma. The sequence goes on from JAZLEE010000042.1 coordinate 15,730, forward strand.
TCCAAAAACCGACACATTTGCTGGATTAGCTACACCCATCGCCACTAATTGCTCATAAGTTAACTTATGGATACCCGATTGACTGACCTCTATTTTATACCAATCACCACTACTCAACACAGAATGCTCGGCATAACGCTCCGATTGTGCTCCTACCGAAGTAATAAAACACAATATTAATAGTGATATAATTAGTTGTCGTAGTTTCATTATTTAACCAAGAAATCAAACATCATTTTGTCTTCAATATAACCTGTCAATCGGTCATTTATAGCAACTGGCGATACTCCTGCTGGTGTGCCAGTAAAAATTAAGTCACCTATTTTAAGCGTAAAAAACTGACTAATGTATGCTATCAATTCATCAACGTGGAAAAGCATATCTTTAGTATGTCCTTGTTGCTGAATTTCGCCATTTTTCTGCAAAGAAAAGTGAATATCATCAATTTTCGATAACTCGTCAAGCGAAATAAAGTCGCTCACAACAGCCGAATTATCAAATGCCTTTGATATTTCCCATGGTGCACCAAGTTGTTTACACTGATTTTGTAGGTCGCGAGCTGTGAAGTCTACACCAAGTGCAACCTCTGAATAATAGCGATGAGCAAAACGTGGAGCTATATTGCGGCCGAGACGATTGATGCGCACAACAAGTTCTACCTCATGTTCTATTTGATTAGAAAATCGAGGTATAAAGAACGGACGATTCTCGCGCAACAATGCCGAATCGGGTTTCATAAATATAGTTGGTTGTTGTGGTCGCTCCTCGCGATTCATCTCAAGGTTGTGTTTTGGATAATTCCAACCTACGCAAATTATTTTCATTGTTACAATTTCCTTCAAAATAACCACTGTGAGTGGTTGTTAAAATATGACTGTTTTCTTCGGCACACCTTGCTTGCACCTTGCTTGAGGTTCAGATAAAGGAATACACACTGTGAGTGGGTATTAGTTATCGTCTGCGACGCCAAGGTTTGTCTGGATTTTCGACTACCTCATTGCGACGATTATCTCGTCTGTCACCTCTATCACGGCGATCGCGACGCTCTTCACGCTCGTTTCTGCGCTCACCACGACCACGGCGGTCGTCATTATCGCGACGACGGTCGCGCTCACGATTGCGAGCAGATTTTTCGCTCTGCGCTTTAGGGGCTTTGCTCACCACTTCGCGTGGTTCGGCAATTGCCAATGGCTCGCCTGCTGCCTCAAAGGCTTGTTGGAGTCGCTCTGCTTGATCGGCATACACATCGAAGAATGTGAATTTATTAGTAATTTCGATGTCGCCAATGATGATAGATTTGTCTTGTGCAATATCATTGATAACGCCAAGCACTGAACGAGGAGTTGCGTTTTGTTTAGTGCCATAGTGCATTTTGAAACGCACTTTTTGTCCACGTTTAGTTCTCTCTCCTCCTTTGTCTTTACCTTTTTTGCCTTCTTTCACATCTACGTTGATATCTTCGGCATCTTTATAATACTCTGCAAAACGATTGAATTCGAGCGAAACAAAGCGCGAAATTATCTCTTCTTTACTCAAATATGCCAACTTCGCAGATATTTGAGGCATAAAAATATCTATCTCTTCGTTGTTCACCTCCACTCGCTCCATCTTATCAATGAGGTGGAAGAGTTGGCGTTTGCACACATCCATACCATTTGGCACTGGCATGTGTTTGAACTCTTTCTTAATGATTTTTTCTATCTCACGCAAACGACGACCTTCACGAGTGTGCACTATTACACACGACACACCCTTCTTGCCAGCACGACCCGTACGACCCGAACGGTGAGTATAAACCTCTACATCATCCGGAAGATTGTAGTTGATAACGTGTGTCAAATCGCTCACATCCAATCCACGCGCTGCTACATCCGTAGCCACCAACACTTGCAAATTCTTGATACGGAATTTGTTCATCACCGTATCGCGTTGCGCTTGACTAAGGTCGCCATGCAATGCATCGGCATTGTAGCCATCTTTCATCAATTTTTCGGCTACATCTTTAGTCTCTTGACGAGTACGACAGAATACGATACCATATATATCTGGATTCATATCCACAATACGCTTCAACGCAAGATAGCGGTGGTCGGCACGCACCATATAATATACGTGTTCCACATTGTCCGAGCCTGCATTGCGTGTGCCTACTGCAATTTCGGCTGCATCATGCATATATTGACGCGAGATTTTGGCAATTTCGTTAGGCATCGTAGCCGAGAAAAGAAGTGTACGACGAGTTTCTGGCACATCTTTCAATATGGTTTCAATATCTTCTTGGAAACCCATATTGAGCATTTCGTCTGCTTCGTCGAGAACAAGAAAACGCACTTCTGAAAGATCCACTTTACCACGATTGATGAGGTCGATGAGTCGACCTGGTGTAGCCACAAGCACTTGTGGTTGAATATCCAACTGCTTATATTGCACCACTATACTCTCTCCACCATACACAGGCACCACTTTCACACCACGCATTTTCGCAGCAAAATTCTTTATATCATTGGCAATTTGGATACACAACTCACGCGTAGGAGCAAGCACAAGCGACTGTATTTTGCGTTGCTCTACGTTCACCATATTTAATATAGGCAAACCAAACGCGGCTGTTTTACCCGTACCTGTTTGAGCCAACGCCACGAGGTCGTTGTCATGGGTCAACATATATGGTATAACTTGCTCTTGCACTGGCATTGGATTCACAAAACCCAACTCGGCAATAGCATCTAAAATCTCTTGTCGTAAACCTAATTCTTCGAATGTCATTGTTCTAATATATTCAAACAACGTTGCAACGATTCTACCCAATATGGCACTTCGATGCCGAATGTTGTTTTGATTTTTGATTTGTTCAATACGCTATAGTGTGGACGTGGTGTGCGCACTGGATATGCCGAACTTTCGATTGGCATCACTCGGCACTCAATACCTGCCAAGCGATGTATCATGATAGTGAAATCGTACCACGAACATACGCCCTCGTTTGAGAAATGATATATGCCTGCCACCCATTCGCGCTCGGCTATGATTGTGAATATAACTTGCGCCAAATCAGCCGCATAAGTTGGAGTGCCTACCTGGTCGAATATCACGTTCAACGTATCACGTTCGCGACCGAGACGAAGCATAGTTTTCACAAAATTGTTGCCAAACGATGAGTACAACCACGACGTGCGAATAATAATCGCATCTTCACACTCAGCCACCAAGGCCTCTTCGCCTGCCAATTTTGTGCGACCATACACATTGGTCGGACACACTGGCATATCTTCGGTATATGGCTTATGCCCACAACCATCAAACACATAGTCGGTCGACACATGCACAATCTTCGCACCATATTTCTTTGCCACAACACCCAAATTGCGCACTGCATCCACATTCACTTTCGTTGCCGTAGGCTCATCATCTTCGGCTTTATCTACAGCCGTATATGCAGCACAATTCACTATGTGCGATATACCTTCGGTCGCAACAAATGCATCTAACTGTGCCAAATCAGTGATATCTAACGTATCTACATCTGTATATAAGGCTTCAATCGATGGATATTGTTGCAATGCCACTCTCATCTCATTGCCGAGTTGACCATTAGCTCCAGTTATCAATAGTTTCATAATAAATTATTTTTCTTGTGTATATTCTCTATACTTTTTGAACACATCGTTCACATAACGCACCGTATGTCGTCCTCTGAAAAAACCATGACGACACACTTTGTCATTATAATATTTCGACTCCTGCAATGCCAGCAACCATTTCTCTACACTGCCACTCCACACATGTGGGTCGTCGCCAAATTTGTTTGCCAATGCCATAGCATCACGCACATGCCCAGGTCCAGCATTGTATCCTGCCAAAATAAATTTTATGCGTTCGTCTCTATCTTCTATTTCATCGAATCTACGTTCCAAAAACTGCAAATACTCTACCCCTGCACCAATACTTTTTTGAGGAATCAGCACATCATCACCCTCCAAACCAAATCTCGCCGCTGTGCGTGGCATAAACTGCATCAACCCTCGCGCTCCCTGCGAAGATACCACTTCGTTATTAAAACGCGATTCATTCCACACTATAGCAGCCAACATCCGCCAATCCCAGCCTAATTGTTGAATTTCACGGCGAAATATATCATCATACTCCGATATTGAACAATCCAACTCTCGTATTGTTAATTGAACTATATACAAAACGCTATGTGAATCTTGCATTGCAAATCGTGCTGAACCAACCAAGATCAACAATGCAATTACACAACTTCGTAGTATGACTATATATTTATTTTTCAAGATTTTTTTCAATATACATTCTTAATATATCTATTGCCACCTGATTATTTCCGCCTTCGGGAATAATGATGTCGGCATAGCGTTTTGTTGGTTCAATAAATTGTAGGTGCATTGGTTTCAACACTCGCGTATAACGCTCCATAACTGCCTCTGCCGTACGTCCACGTTCTACCACATCTCGCGAAATCACACGTATCAATCGCTCATCTGGGTCAGCATCCACAAATATTTTCAAGTCCATTTGTTCGCGCAATTGTTCATCGCACAATGCCAATATCCCTTCCACTATTATCACTTTACGTGGTTCGATGTGGATTGTCTCTGGCTGACGCGTGCAAGTGATATACGAATAGGTTGGTTGCTCTATCGACTGACCTGCTTTCAACATTGCCAATTGTTCCGACATAAGCGACCATTCAAAAGCATCAGGATGGTCGAAATTTATCATCTGACGCTCTTCTACTGGCACATGACTGCTATCTTTGTAGTACGAGTCTTGTGGCAATACCACCACTTCGCCCTCTGGCAAACTTTCTACTATTTTACGCACCACAGTCGTTTTACCCGACCCAGTGCCACCTGCAATACCAATTACCAACATTTTGAATTGAGAATTGAAAATTGAGAATTAACAACTAACTGTTGATTTTTACTTTTAACGCTAATTATCAAAAATTAATCATAAATATTTTAATGGTTAATTTATGAAAATTTGCATTCATAAAAGTCTTTTATTTCACACGAATCAAGAAATAATTTTTCTTGCCTTTTTGTACCAACAAATATCTATCATTGAGCAATGCATCCACGCCAATCACTTGGTCTGGAGCCGTGAGTTTCTCTTTATTCACACTCACACCACCTGCTTGAATTGTTTTGCGCGCTTCACCTTTTGATGGGAACACTTGTGTCAATTCTGCCAACAATGTCAATGGTTGTACACCTGCCTCCAATGCCGAACGTTCGATTTCGAATTGAGGAACACCTTCAAACACAGCCAACAATGTCTCTTCGTCCAATTTACGCAACGCATCTGCAGTAGCATTACCAAACAATATTTTTGATGCTTCAACAGCTGCATTGTAGTCCTCTTCCGAGTGTACCATGATTGTCACATCCTTAGCCAAACGTTGTTGCAATAAGCGCATATGAGGAGCTTCACGATGTTCTGCAATCAATGCTTCACACTCTTCACGAGTGATATTTGTGAAGATTTTGATATATTTTTCAGCATCATTATCTGCTACATTCAACCAGAATTGGTAGAATTTGTATGACGAAGTATAGCGTTTATCCAACCAGATATTGCCACTTTCAGTTTTACCAAATTTACCACCATCTGCTTTAGTAATCAACGGACAAGTGAGAGCAAACGCATCACCACCACCCATACGACGAATAAGTTCTGTACCTGTAGTGATATTACCCCATTGATCCGAACCACCCATTTGCAATTTACAGTTTTTGTTTTTGTTAAGATATACATAGTCGTAACCTTGCAAAAGTTGGTAAGTAAATTCTGTGAACGACATACCAGCATTGAATTCGCCGTTCAAACGTTTTTTCACCGAGTCTTTCGCCATCATATAGTTCACAGTGATCAATTTACCCACATTACGAGCAAAATCCAAGAAAGTGAACTCTTTCATCCAATCATAGTTATTCACCAATTCAGCCGCATTTGGTGCGTCAGAATGGAAATCCAAAAATTTCTCCAATTGCGCTTTGATAGCCTCTTGGTTGTGACGAAGTGTAGCCTCATCCAATAGGTTACGTTCAGCCGATTTACCCGAAGGGTCGCCAATCATACCAGTAGCACCACCCACCAACGCAATAGGTTTGTGACCACAACGTTGGAAGTGACGCAACATCATCACACCACACAAGTGACCAATATGCAACGAATCTGCCGTAGGGTCAATGCCCAAATAAGCAGTTGTCATCTCTTTATTCAATTGTTCCTCAGTGCCAGGCATCATATCCTGCACCATACCTCTCCATGTAAGTTCTTCTACAAAATTCATAATATTTTCGTTTAGACATTATTATTTTCGCTTTACTCAAGATTTTTGCTCCGTTCAGCATAACTCAAGCAAGCTTGGTTCTGCACTCACTAAACGCAAAAATTCCAATTTGCAAAGTTACAAAAAAATACTCACAACCGCAAATTTTACACACAAAAAACCACACAAAATTATAATTTTCTCAAAAAAAATCGCACCCTAAAACTTTAAGGTACGACTATCAAAATCTATTTTCAATCTTCACAATCTATCTCTCCAATTATAAACAACTCTCGAATTTTGTTTTCTAATCGTTTAAAATATTTTTCATCAAAAACAAGATAAGAATTTCTCACAGACTTGCTATTAGATTTTTTCACAGTTATCGATTGTCTCTCAGGAACATGCCATCCAAAAGACAAAGTTGGTTTATTTTCTCGAAACATCTCTTCCGTATAAATACTTCGTCTATACTCCATCGCATTTCTAACACTATCTTGAGTAAGACTATCATAAGGTACACTCGAACGATACTCAACATTGCCAAAAGTATATAAAAGAGAATTATACGACACTGAAGCACTGTCATAACTATGTATATAAGACCAATAATCTGTTTCTGGAGGAAAATGAATACTTCTTGTATGCGTAGAGCAATAACCAGAATAAACAGTATGCCAATAAATAGTATCATTTGTATTCAACTCATACTTAAACACTTCACCATCCTTAAACAATTCTAATGTCACACTCTCATCTAATGTATTGCAAAAATACAAATGCTCAGTAGTATCAACCTCTCTATGTCCTATTCCCCCTTCACATCCAACAAACAATATTAAACACGAAGCCAACAAATAATAAATTCGTTTCATAACAACCTCCTTATTTTATTAATACAAACAAAACAAAAACTACAAAACAATCACCCATCAAATCACGACGCAAATATAACACTTTTTTTTTTTTACGAGCAAACATTTTTCAATGTTTTTTTCTTTAATATACAGATTCCGAAAAAATCACACTCTAAACCTAAGGTATTGCCAACAAATACCTCCTTCTAAGATACTCAACCCAATCTGCACAAGCCTCAATATCAATATATTTTTCCAACAAATCAAACAACTCTTCATATGTCAACGCCACAAAAGACCGTTGCCCTACTTCCGAAAGCAATTCTTTGTATTTTGGCATAGCATCTTCGCTGAAATGAACATTCGCTTGTAGATAAAGTGTTACACTCGTAAATTTCTTTATATCACCATTCAACACCATTGATGCTCCCAAAATATGATTACGCCATATCTGTCTAAACTTATTCGAAATCAACACATCATGTGTCGTATCATCACGATAATAACCACTTTCAACCGTCGCTTTCAAATAATTCAAAAACAGACAAGTTTCGCCTGTCGTTTCATTTTTCACACGCTTATATTCTCTTGTATTTTTCTTCAACAAATACTCCTTTTCCGTATATTTCACCTCTATCCCAATTCCTCCTGGTCTATTTTTCGTATCTATGTAAGAAATATAAACATCAAAAGCTGTATAATCATCCAAATATTCCACACGTGGTTCTGGATGATGTTCTATACGAATATCACAAACCTTTACTATCTCATCACATCCCAAAATAGCATTAAACAATCCCACACAACCCTCTTTGTCTTTTCTCAACGGAAAGAAAATATTATAGGGTATATGCTCGCTTCTCAACAAATTTGGCAACATTTGCCCACTTGGTTTCGACGATGTTGGCAACACAGGCTTTTTCAACTCTTCTAAAATCTCCCCCCTAAATTTTTCATAAAAAATCAATCCTTTTTTAGCATCACTATATTTCAACACATTCGGATAATTGTGACAACCAACACCTAATTCATTCTCTCTAAATTTAATTTGATGTTCTCGCGCTTTTCGTTTAAATTCGGCATAACTCATTTGCTTTTTCATCATCTTTATACTCCTTTATTTTTCCAATTATTCAACATGCAAATATACAAAAAATTTCTTAACATAAACATCCCCACTCACCAAAAGTAGAGACGCAAAATTTTGCGTCTCCAACAACAAAAATCCACCATCAAAAAAACACCCTCTAAAATACAATAACCACCTCCCTGCCCTAAATATACTATACAGCGACCTTCAAACAACCTTCACCCTATCTCTGCACCCCTCACTAAAATACAATAAGCCCCCCCAAAAACACATCCTATATCCTTCCAAAAATTACTTCTCTCTCCTCTCTATAACCACTACAGTTTCTATAGTCACTATCCCCCCATTACAAAACCTAAACTAAAACTCTTTGAGATTTTAATCAAAAAATTTTGAATTATGAATTAAAATAACTATCTTTGCATCTTAATTATGCAACAAAAATACCCCTCACAACTACTTGAAAATGCGGTAAATGCATTCGCTTCACTGCCTGGTATCGGACGCAAATCTGCGCTCCGCATGGCATTGCACATTCTACGCCAAGGCCCTGCAAATGCCAACAAATTCATCTCTGCTATCAGCGAAATGAGCGAAAACATTCAATATTGCGAAGAGTGTCACAACATTTCCGACCAACCTGTTTGCGAAATCTGCTCCGACCCTCGTCGCGACCAATCTACCATCTGCGTTGTGGAAACTATCAAAGAGGTGATGCTAATCGAAAACACATCGCAATATCATGGTGTATATCATGTACTAGGCGGCGTCATTTCGCCAATGAATGGCATTTCGCCAACCGACCTCGAAATTGCTTCGCTCATCGAACGCATCGAACAAGGCAACATCAAAGAGGTAATTCTCGCCCTTAGCCCTAACATGGAAGGCGACACAACCTCATTCTACATCTATCGCAAATTAGCTCATTTACCAGTGACTATCACCACTATAGCACGTGGTGTAGCCGTAGGCGACGACCTCGAATATGCCGACGAAATCACCCTCGGTCGCTCAATCATCAACCGCGTAAATTACAAAAGTTAAATCACTAATAATTATTCACTTATATTTCTGAGTATCGCAGAAATCAACAACAAAATTATTAATTCTCAATTATAATCATGACTCATCCAAAACATCTACTAACTCCTTGCTACTACGTATGCCTATTGCTCACTATTGTTGCAGCAATGGTAGGTTATCATTTCGTATACCACAAAGGTCTATTTTTTGCTGGCGACAGCCCAATATCAACCACCTACTACACTATCGTGCTTTGGTACGTAATCATCACATTGCCACTCTCACTCAAAGGTTTTAGTCTCGGCATTAAACGACTAAAAAAATTTCCTGACGATGGCACTCGCGAATACTACTACAAAACATATGCTATCATTCGCATGATGGTTATCACTCTCGGTCTCGTTGCCTCTATTCTTGGTTTCTACATATTCCAAGTAAAACACCTATTCTGGTTGGCCGGCATCTGCATTATCGGATTAATTTTCTCAAAACCAACCAAAAAACGCATCGACACCGACCTCACACCTCTCACTCCAACCGAAGAACCTGAAAGTGATGATATAAAAAACGAAAATTAATCTAATAACTAGTAGTCAATCTCACTACTAAAAATCTAAAATATGGTAATAGCAGTAGATTTTGATGGCACAATCGTAGAACATGCCTACCCTGCCATCGGCAAACCAATACCTTTTGCAATTGACGTGCTCAAACGCTTACAAATAGAATGCCACCATCAACTAATACTATGGACAGTACGCGAAGGTGAATTACTCGACGAAGCAGTTGAATATTGTCGCGAACGCGGACTCGAATTCTATGCCGTCAACAAAAACTATCCCGAGGAAGTGTGGGACAACACTACTCCACGCAAACTCACTGCCGACATGTGGATTGACGACCGCAACCTTGGCGGACTACCCGATTGGGGCATCATCTATCGCATGATTAAATTCAACGAATCGTCAGCCGATGCAGCCCGCTACCTCGGCAATCAACCCGAAGAACAAAAAAAGAAAGGTTTCTTTTCTTTCTTAAGAAAATAATTATCAATCAGAGTCAGAAGTTAACTCCTAACTCCTAACTCCTAACTCCTAACTAATTATGATTCAACGTATTCAAACTCTCTATCTACTCATCGTAGTGGTAGCTATGAGCCTCACTCTTTCCCTCCCTTCAATGCGTGCTATTTCACCAGAAGGCATCGACTTTGCATTCTCTAACCTCCGCGGACTCTTCCAAGTCGAACAAGGTGGTTTCAACATTACTGGTGTCACTATGTGGCTATTATTCACCAACATCATTATCCTCATCGTTTCACTACTCACTATCTTTACATACAAATGGCGTGTTATTCAAATGCGTCTTTCATCGTTCAATATGGTGCTACTCGTGGGTTATTATGCTATCTTCTTCTTCACTCGCTATGTGATTCTCGAACAAAATGCAATGGAAAGCACAACCCTTTGTTGGCCAATTGTATTGCCACTTATTAGTGCAATACTCACATACCTTGCCCTCCGCGCAATTGCCAAAGACGAAGCTCTCGTACGCTCACTCAACCGTCTCCGTTAATATCCGTAAAAAACTCTGTTCTTTTATTTTTGCATTCTAAATCAATCCCAATAGTATACGCAGCATAAAAATCTGTGTAACCTGTGGAAGAAAAAATATCAAACTAAATAAAAAAAGAAGCTGTGTCAAATCTGACACAGCTTCTTTTTTTTACCATTATTCTTATTCCCAAAAATTCCAACTCAACCCAAATTGCAACGTAGCAGGATTAATTGGATAATCTGGCATCGACATAGAATTCATACCACCAAAAAGTCCTCGATTAAGATGATAATATTGTACAAAAAAGCGAACCGTCTTTAAGTGAAAATTACCATAAACACTAACTTCAGGATAACCTCCTATCAACGTCTCCTTTTGTAAATAGAATTGTCCTAATGCCGGCATATAAGCATTACCATAATACTCAGTATGATAGCGCACCGAAGCACCTAATTGCACAGTAAGCACCTTAAAAAATTTATCTTTATAATAGAAATTGCCATACAACGCCACATCTGGCAAAGGCAAAACATCCCTATCACTCGATAACTGATACACAGCATCTACGTCCAAATAAAATCTCCATGCTCTAAGACGTGCGGCCAAATCTATTGCCAACACTTGCACATTACCATCAAACTGCGTAGGACTACACGCTTCATTGAGATAAACATAATTGGTCACATTCCTAAATCTAACACCCAACGAAATATTGCGTTTAGGCAAACCAACTCGACCTTGAATATCTAATGCCAATGTATTATCAAAATCTAAATCACTCCACTTGAAGTGGTTACTCTCATAATATCGATATTGATGATACTCCGAAAAGTTTCTGAATCCACCACTTGCCAACAAAGACAAAGGTTCACCAGCAATATTAAAATCAAAATCAAAGCGACCATCAAGGTCAAATTCACCTATATGTGGACCTGCAAGGTAGATACGTCCTCCGATATCATACTTCACCCAACGACCTTCTCGCTTAAACATATTTGCCCCAAAAATCAAGTTGTGAGAATATGAATTATCGAATCGCAAAGTATCAACTTTATTTTTAATACCCATACCATAATGGCGCAAATCATATTTAATATATGCCGACAATCCAAAGCGAAAAAGACGATTAAATTGCTCGTCGAGTGTTGCGGCAAAAGTATTACCTATGCGGAAATAAGCAGTAGAATCTTTAGTATATGTATCCGAAAAATAGTTATTTTCATAAAATCCTGTAGGCACACTCTCTTCTACATATTTTCGTCCTACATCTTCGGCATCAAACGTGTGTGTCAACACCAAAATTGGCACATACTCCGTATATACCGAATCCGCTCCATCCACAGCCTTACACTTACGCTGCATCTCCTTACCTATCTTATATCTGTGATTAAAAAAGTAATTAAAATTGTGATATGCCGACTGCGCAGCTGTCATTTTCACAGGTATATTCGTAGCTCTTATGCTAGCATAAGCTGGGTTAAGCACATAATTTATATCTGCCACCCCACCATTTTCGCGATTTTTAAATGAATTGAACATTACCGACGACACTATCTCGTATTGTCCACCTGTGTAGGTAGCCCAAAATCCACCGTTCAACATATTCGACGACTGATTCTGATACTGCCCACGTCCATATATCAAATTACACAAACCACCCACATTTACTCGCTTATTTGCATTCATCGTAAGCATAATCTTGAAATAATCTTCCTCCAACATACGTGGCATAGCCGAACGATAAACCATCTGAGCAAACGGTTGCTTCACATCATAATAGCGCACATCTGTAGATTTCATCAAATACGGAGCATAAGCACGCTCAAACATATCCTCACGCGAACCCTCCTTTCTATCAAAATAAATTTTCGATTCAAGAGGCGAACCTAAATTGCCATTCCACGAATTAGCAATACTGTAATTATTAATAGGTTGATTGTCTTGATAATTCACTGTCAAAGTATCTACCACCACAGTATCAGCCACACCATAAATGTCATCCACCACCCACGTCTTAATCTCACGACTAACCGTATCCTGCTTTGCTGTAGGCATAGGCAAATCGCGGAATTGACCATATGTCAACACCGAAAACAACAAACCTATTACCGCCAAAAAATATCTATTCATTATGTAACTATCTTTTCTGCAAAGTTACAAAAAATATTTTAACCACGCAAATTTTCAAACCAACATTCTAAATATCAACAAAATAAAAAAAATAAATAAAAAAATACAGAAAAAATTTGCATATCCCAACAATTCATTATAAATTTGCTATTCCAATTAAGAACCGAAGCACTTCAAACCTTTGGCGATAAAATTGAATGATTTGTGCATTATGAATTCTGCATTATGCATTGAAAAAATTATGCATTAAAAACTATGGCAAAGAAAAACGAATTAACCACAGCACTAAAAAAACACTTTGGATTCGATAAATTCAAAGGCAACCAAGAGGCTATAATCCAAAATGTGTTAGATGGTAACGACACCTTCGTGCTAATGCCAACAGGTGGTGGCAAATCACTATGCTACCAATTGCCTGCTCTTATAATGGAAGGAACGGCAATCGTCATCTCCCCTCTCATCGCTTTGATGAAAAATCAAGTCGATGCTCTGCGCCGATTCGCAGAAGATGATTCTATTGCCCATTTTCTCAATTCTTCGCTCAATCGTGCTGCAATCGACCAAGTGAAAGAAGATATTCGCAATGGTAAAACCAAAATACTCTACGTAGCACCCGAATCACTCAACAAAGACGAGAACGTAGAATTCCTTCGCAATCACAAAATATCATTCTATGCCATCGACGAGGCTCACTGTATATCTGAATGGGGTCACGACTTCCGTCCTGAATATCGACGCATAAAACCTATTACAGAAAAGATAGGCAAAGCTCCGGTAATCGCACTCACAGCTACTGCAACGCCTAAAGTGCAACTCGACATACAAAAAACTCTTGGCATGACAGATGCCATCACCTATCGTTCGTCATTCAACCGACAAAACCTCTATTACGAAGTACGTCCAAAAACTGACAACATAGAAAAAGATATAATCAAATTCATCAAAGCAAACCCTGGCAAATCAGGTATCATCTACTGCCTCAGTCGCAAAAAAGTAGAAGACCTTGCCGAAACTCTCCGCCTCAACGACATCTCTGCTCTACCTTACCATGCAGGATTAGATGGCGCTATACGTAGCGAAAACCAAGACAAATTCCTCATGGAAGATGTTAATGTAATTGTTGCTACTATAGCATTTGGTATGGGTATTGACAAACCTGATGTGCGCTACGTCATTCACTACGATATTCCTAAATCTCTCGAAGGATACTATCAAGAAACAGGTCGTGCAGGACGCGATGGTGGCGAAGGCAAATGTATTGCCTTCTACAACCAAAAAGACCTACAAAAACTAGAAAAATTCACTCAAGATAAACCCGTAAGCGAACAAGAAATTGGCAAACAACTCATTGCCGAAACCGCAGCTTATGCCGAATCTACTATGTGCCGACGCCGTTTTCTCCTTCACTATTTCGGCGAAACATATGCTGACGAAAACTGCGGTAATTGTGATAACTGTTTAAATCCTAAAAAACAAGTGGAAACCCAAGATCTATTATGCGCTGTAATAGAAACTATTCTCGCAACTAAAGAAAAATTCAAAGCTGAAGTAATCATCGACGTTCTCACTGGTAGAGAATCTGCCGATGTCAAAGCATACGAACTCACCGAACTTGAACTCTTCGACTCTACTTCTGACGAAGAAAAAGAGATACTCCCTGCCGTAATACGCCAAGCAATGATTAACAAATACATCGAAAAAGAAATCGAAAACTATGGCGTACTTAAAGTAACTGATGCTGGCAAAAAATTCCTTAAAAAACCTACTTCTTTCAAAGTCAGCAAAGACAGCGATTTCAACGAAGAACAAGAAGAAGCACCTCAAATCTCAGGCAATTCATGCGCTATGGACCCTGCACTCTTTGGTATGCTCAAAGACCTTCGTAAAAAAATCGCCAAAGAAGAGAACTTACCACCTTACGTTATTTTCCAAGATCCTTCGCTCGAGGCAATGGCTACAACATACCCTATCAACCTCGAAGAATTGCAAAATATTCCTGGTGTAGGTTCGGGCAAAATCGACAAAAAATATGCTCAAGAATTTGTCGACCTCATTCGCAAACACGTACGCGACAACGATATCGAACGTCCTGAAGACCTCCGTGTACGCACCATTGCCAACAAATCAAAACTCAAAATCGAAATCATACAAGCTATCGACCGCAAAGTGGCTCTCGACGACCTTGCCGAATCAAAAGGCATCGACTTCCACGACCTCCTCAACGAAATCGATGCTATCGTATATTCTGGTACTAAACTCAACATCGACTACTTCCTCGAAGAGGTAATGGACCACGAGGTAATCGACGAAATATTCGACTACTTCAAAAATGAGTCAGAATCTGACGATGTAGAAACTGCTCTCCGCGAACTTGGCGAAGACGACTACTCTGAAGAAGAAGTACGACTCGTTCGAATCAAATTCCTTTCTGATATTTCTAATTAAAACACTAATACTAACAACACGAGTTAGAAGAAAAAGGAAATATCTCCTCACTCCTAACTCTTAACTCCTAACTAATTATGGCTATTATTAAACCTTTCAAAGGCGTACGCCCTCCAAAAAATCTTGTAGAACAAGTAGCATCTCGTCCTTACGACGTGCTTAACTCTGACGAAGCTCGTAAAGAAGCTGAAGGCAACGAAAAATCTCTCTACTACATCATCAAACCAGAAATCAACTTCCCAGTTGGTACAGACGAACACGAACCAATGGTGTACGACAAAGCTGCTGAAAACTTCCAACTCTGGCAAGATCGTGGCTGGCTCGTTCAAGACAAAAAAGAGTGCTACTATGTTTACGCTCAAACAATGAACGGCAAAACTCAATATGGTCTT
>JAZLEE010000043.1:0-2344 GCA_045615085.1 Candidatus Aphodosoma sp.
CACGCCAAGTGTTTTGCTCACGTGGTCTACAATATGTTTCAATGAATATTTAGGATCTGGATTATTTTTTGGACGACCCATGTGCGAAGCAATGATAAGGCTACCCCCATCAGCCAATATTTTCTTCAATGTTGGCATAGCAGCACGAATACGTGTGTCATCAGTAATAACGAAATTTTCGTCAACAGGCACATTAAAGTCCACGCGAACAAATGCCTTCTTACCTGCAAAATTAAAATTGTCAATTGTCATCATAGTAGTATTATATTTTAAGTTATTAATGTTTATAAAATCATTTTATCTATCGGACAAATAAGAATCTCTTTTGTCCCAAGTGTTTTAAGACGCTCAACAATATCCCAAAGGCGAGTCTCATCCATAACTACCGAAACCGAAACATATTCATCATTCTGATAATGACTCAACGAAGGACGATGAACCGAAGGCAAAATTTTCACAATCTCATCCACCTTATCCACAGGCACATTCATTCTAACAAACTTCTTATTTGCCGCCGCTTGAATCGAATCTATTCGTTGCAAAAATTCATCAAGAATCATCTTTGTCAACGGAGACATCGACGGAGCAGCAATCAACACCGCCTCCGATGTCATCACAGTCTCAACCTCCTTAAGATTCTCACTCATAAGCGTTGTTCCCGAATGCACTCGGTCGCAAATTGCATCGGCTATACCAACCTTTGGCGCCATATAAACACGGTCGCGCATCAATCGAGTCACTGCCTTCACTCCACGCGACTTCAAATATCGAGCCAAAAGTTCAGGATATGGTGTCGCTATCGACTTACCCATAAACCACTCTATACCACGATATTTGGCATCTCTTGGTATCGCCAACGACAATGTAGATTTATTAAATCCCAATCGTTTTATGACGCATTCGCTCGGCGTACCATACTGACAAGCAAGATATTCTCCACAAATACCTACATCAACAATTCCCTGAGCTACAAACTCTGGAATACGATCTTTCTCCACCAAAAGCACCTCTGCCGGAAAATTAGACGAACGAATTACCAACGAATTCGAATCTCGAATCACAAGCTTAAACCCAACCGAATCAAGCAAATCTAGTGATTCTTGATACATCTGACCTTTTGATTGTATAGCAATACGTAACACTTATCAAAATTTTTATCGTGAATAACCATGCAAAGTTAATAAAAAAGATGGAAATACACAATATTTCGTCCAATTTTAACATAAAAAACTAAACATTCCTTTACCCCCCTCTCACATATAACTCATCCACTACCCAACAGCAACCTTCTTCATAGGATAACCCTACCTTCAAGCAACCCAACTCGAAGAAGACTGACATCTCTATTCTCACCCCAAAAAACATCATCCATTATTTTTGCCATTACAATTTTTTTTATTTATTTTGCATAAAAAAATAAATTCACTATGAACAATCCACAAATAAATTGGGCACTCGACCATTTCAACGTAACTACCAACGACTTACAACGCATCATTGCCACAGCAATGGAGCATGGCGCAACCTATGCCGACATATATTTCGAGCATGGTTATTCCAACAACGTTCGCCTTATCGACAATAATGTCGACAACGCATCGTCTCAAATCGAATTCGGAGCTGGTGTTCGCGTCGTGGTTGGCGATCAAACTGGCTATGCCTACACCGAAACTGCCACTGTCGACGACCTCCTCAAAGCAGCCCGCACTGCCAATCGCATTGCATCGAACAGTCAGCAATACACTCCTGTCAACATCTCTCCCCTTGATATCAAACACAACCGCTACCCTATCATATCACATTGGGAAGAGAAAACCCTTGCCGACCGCAAACCTTGGCTCGAACGCCTCAACAATCGCATATTCCAACTCGACCCTCGCGTCAAAAAAGTTGCTATATCGCAAGGCGACGGCACTAGCGACATCCTATTCTTCAACTCCGAAGGCCAACTTTTTGCCGATCGCATACCTATCGCAATGCTATCAGCCACTTGCATCATGATTGACGAGAATGGTCAACGCGAACAAGGCAATGCCGCCCGCTCATTCCACATCGGCTACGAATTCCTCAACGACGACCTCATCGAAGAATTGGCACAAGAAGTCGTTTCGCGCACTGCCATCCTTTTCAATGCCATTAAACCTAAAGGTGGCGAAATGCCAGTAGTTATGGGCGCTGGCGGTTCAGGCATACTTCTCCACGAAGCTATCGGACACGCCTTCGAAGCCGATTTCAATCGCATCGGCACAAGCATCTTCAGCAACAAACTTGGCCAACAAATCTGCAATCCTCTCATCAATGTCATCGACGATGGCACCATTCCATTCAATCGTGGCTCTATCAA
>JAZLEE010000044.1:0-3992 GCA_045615085.1 Candidatus Aphodosoma sp.
AGTATGATATTGAACTTGAATGAGCCATGTAAGATAGAGAACACTACATGGATTAAGCCAATGAAATATGTGGGTATTTGGTGGCAAATGCATGCTCCAGGTCAAGGTACATGGAACTATGCAGATATGCCAAATATTAAGTTGGCAGATACCGATTGGTCGGTGTTGACACCAAATGGTCGTCATGGTGCAACAACAGAAAATACTATGCGTTATATCGACTTTGCTGCAGAGCATGGTTTTGATGGCGTGTTGGTAGAAGGCTGGAATGTAGGATGGGAAGATTGGGCAGGACAATGGAAAGAAGAGGTGTTTGATTTTGTTACTCCTTATCCTGATTTTGATATTAAAAAGGTGGCTGCATACGCAAGATCAAGAGGAGTGCAGATGATTATGCACCATGAGACATCGGGGGCGGCAACTAATTATGAGCGTCGTATTGATGAGGCTTTTGATTTTATGAAAGAATATGGTTATCATTCGGTTAAAACGGGTTATGTAGGTCGTATTATTCCTCGTGGAGAGTATCATGATGGACAATGGATGGTGAATCACTATAACCGAGTGTTGGAGAAAGCAGCTGACCGTAGAATTATGGTTAATGCGCATGAACCAGTGCGTCCAACAGGTTTGAGTAGAACTTATCCTAACCTTTTGGCATGTGAGGCTGCACGTGGTAATGAGTTTAATGCTTGGAGTGTGGGTAACCCGCCTTCGCATGAGATTGACTTGGCATTTACACGTTTGCTTGGTGGAGCAATGGATTATACACCTGGTATTTTTGAGATAAAGATGGACTATTATCAACCAGGAAATCCGTGTCAGATACATACAACATTGGCAAAACAATTGGCTTTGTATGTGACAATGTATAGTCCGATACAGATGGCAGCAGATTTGCCAGAGAACTATGAGCGTTATATGGATGCCTTCCAATTTATTAAAGATGTAGATGTGGATTGGGTGGATACAAAAGTGCTTGAAGCAGAACCAGGTGAATATATAACAATTGCACGCAAGGGTAAAAAATATAATCAGTGGTTTGTAGGTGCAATTACAGCAGAGAAAGGTCGTAAGGCAACGATTGACTTCTCGTTCTTGCAACCAGATATTAAATATGTAGCAACAGTATATGCTGATGCTAAAGATGCTGATTGGCAAAAGAATCCAAAGGCTTATACTGTTACAAATTATATTGTGACAAATAAAACAAAAGCAAAAATAGAGTTGGCTGTTGGAGGTGGATGCGCAATATCACTTAAAGTGGCAACTACTGAAGATTTGGAGATGAAGTATAAGAAATTGTAATAACGGTCAATAGTCAACGATTTTTACAGACCCCCTTCGGGCAAGCCCTTGTCCCCCTTTATGAAGGAGGGACAGCAAGATAGTTAATAGATTAAATAATATAGAAAATTATGCTTAAAGGAAAGAAAATAATTCTTGGAATATCGGGTGGTATTGCTGCCTATAAATGTGGAGAATTGGTTCGTCAATTTATTCAAGCTGGTGCAGAAGTGCGCTGTGTGACAACGCATAATGCATTGGAGTTTGTTACGCCAGTGACATTACAAACTCTTTCTCGTAATAAGGTTTACACAGAAGTATTTGAACCAGTAGGTGTATGGAATCCTGAGCATGTGAGTCATGCAGATTGGGCAGATTGCATGGTAGTAGCACCAGCTACAGCAAATATTATTGGCAAATTTGCGAGTGGTATTGCAGATGATGCATTGTCGACAACATTCTTGGCATTTGATAAACCTGTATTTATTGCACCTGCGATGAATACTAAGATGTATGACCATCCTATAGTGCAACGCAATATGGAGATTTTGAAGGGTATTGGTGTGGATTTTATCGAATCAACAGAAGGCGAATTGGCTTGTGGTGTAGTAGGTAAAGGTCGCATGGAAGAACCTGAGAATATTGTGGCGTATTTGGAAAATAGAGTATAGAGTTAAGTGTATAGAGTTAAGAGATTAGTATGAAAAAAATATTGATTACTGCGGGTCCTACATACGAAAGAATAGACCCAGTGCGTTTTATTGGTAATTATTCGACTGGTAAAATGGGTTTTGCACTTGCTGAGGCTTGTGCAGAAGTGGGGTATGATGTTACGTTGGTTGCTGGACCTGTGCAGATACAATTGGCTGAGGAGTGGCGTGATAAGATTCATCGCATTGATGTTGAGAGTGCCGGACAGATGTATGAACAAGTGATGAAATATTATCCTGAGATGGATGGTGCTATATTGTGTGCTGCAGTGGCAGATTTTACACCGATAGTAGTTGCAGACCAAAAGATTAAGCGTCTTGGTGATAATATGATTATAGAACTCAAACCTACTCAAGATATTGCTGCATCGGTGGGTAAAATTAAGCGTGAAGATCAATTTCTTGTAGGATTTGCGCTTGAGACAAATGATGAGGAGTCGCATGCGCTGGATAAGATGCGACGTAAGAATTTTGATTTTATTGTACTTAACTCGTTGAACGACAAGAATGCTTGTTTTGGTTATGACACTAATAAAATTATGATTTTGAAGAATACAGGCGAGAAGATGGTGTTTGACCTCAAACCAAAGAAAGAGGTGGCGAGGGATATTGTTAAAGAATTAGGAATTAGGAATGAGGAGTGAGGAATTAATTTGAAATTTTATATGAGGAAGATAGTATTATTAATTAGTGCATTGTGCGTTATGCATTGTGCATTGAGTCAGGAGTTGAATTGTAATCTTACGGTTAGTACGCCGCAGATTGAGGGTACTAATAAGCAAGTGTTTGAGACGTTGGAGAATGATTTGGAGACGTTTATGAACTCGTATCGTTGGACCGACTTGGTGTATGCAGATAATGAGAGAATAGATTGTAATGTGATGATTGTAGTGTCGAGTGTAGAAGACGATAAGTTTACTTGCGAATTGCAAGTGCAAGCATCGCGTCCGGTGTATGGCTCGTCGTACACAACCAACTTGTTGAACGTGCGCGACCAAGAGTTTACATTCACCTATAAAGAGTTTGACCCGATAGATATCAATAAGAGTACGTTTGAGTCGAACCTTACGGCAGTGATGGCCTACTATGCCTATTTGATAATAGGGTTTGACTTGGATTCGTATAGTCGTTTGGGCGGTCAAGCAGCCTTTACGACAGCCGAGCAGATAGTGAATATGTGTCAGTCGCGTAGCGATGAGATGGAGGCGAAAGGGTGGAAAATGGAGCTTGGTTCGCAACGCAATCGTTATTCGATTATCAGCAATATAATGGATGATAGATTTAAGCCATTGCGTGAGTTTTATTATGAGTATCATCGACTTGCGCTTGATAATATGGCAACAAATGTGGATAATGCGCGTGCAAAAATAGCAGAGAAAATATCGGTGTTGCGCGATTTGAACCGTCAGAATCCGAGTGCGCCATTTATCATTACATTCCTTGATGCGAAGAATGATGAATTGATTAATATCTTTGCAAAAAGAGGATTGTCGGAAGAGAAGAAGTTGGTGCATGAAGTGCTAACATCGGTGAATCCAACTCTCTCGAACCGTTATGATGAAATATTGAAATAGAAAGATTTATGCTTAAACATTTGTATATAAGTCAGTATGCTCTGATAGATGAGTTGGAGCTTGCGTTGGAGGATGGTTTTTCGGTGATTACGGGTGAGACGGGTGCAGGTAAGAGTATCATTATGGGTGCGCTTGCGTTGGTGATGGGCGCTCGCGCCGATGCAAAGGCAGTGCGAGATGGTGCGGCGAAATGTGTGGTAGAGGCGAGGTTTCAGATTACAGATTACAGATTACAGATTACAGATGAGGGGCAACTCTCAACTCTTTTTGAGGAGTATGGATTGGATTTTGAGGAGGAGTGTGTGATTCGTCGTGAGGTGACGGCGGCGGGTAAGTCGCGTGCGTTTGTGAATGATACGCCTGTGACGTTGCAGCAGATGAGGGCGATTGCGTCGCTACTGATTGATATTCACTCGCAACA
>JAZLEE010000045.1:0-2562 GCA_045615085.1 Candidatus Aphodosoma sp.
TATGAAAAGATTATCGTTTTATCTTTTATTTTTGGTACTTGTATTGTTTTCGTCATGTGAAAATATTACAACTCAAACAGAATTGTCAGGTACTTGGAAAATCAAGTCGTTGATGGCTAATAGTGAAGAGTATCTTTATAATGACCATGTGCGCGATTATGCTCCAGATATTGCTAAATCGGCAATAGTTTTTGGCGAGAATAACACATTCGAACTTTCGTTTGTATATATGGATGCGGCTGGTGCCGATGAGCCATATGCAGAGATTCATCGAGGTACTTATACTTTTGATGGTGATAATGTTGTGTTTGATGCAACAGAATGTATTAGAGCGAAAGAAACGACATGTCAATTTAGAGGAGAAGTAGAAGGCAATATGTTGTATATTTCGAAATCTTTTTCGGCAGGTGATTTGTGGATTATTCCGATTATAGATGAATCGGCAGCTGTGGTTGTAGCATTTAAATTGCGAGAGTGATATGAGTAGAATAGCCTTGTTTCCTGGATCGTTCGACCCATTTACGCGTGGACATCAAGCAATTGTTGACCGAGCATTGCCTTTGTTTGACAAATTGGTGATTGCCATAGGGGTCAATCGTGCTAAGAAAGGATGGATGCCAGTAGAGGAGCGTTTGTCGCAATTGAAGGCATTGTATGCCAATGAACCTCGAGTAGAGGTGATTGCTTACGAAACTCTTACTATGGACTTGGCAAAAGAGTATGGCGCGAAGTATGTGTTGCGAGGAGTTCGTTCGATGGCCGACTTTGAATATGAGCGAACCATTGCTGATGCCAATCGCAAGATAGGAGGATTGGAGACAATATTCTTGATTTCGGATGCCGATACAGCACACATTTCATCATCGTTGGTGAGAGAATTGGCTGCTTTTGGTCATGATATTTCGGATTTATTACCTTAATATATAATCGTGTGGCTCGGGTAGAGTCATGCGATTTTATGTAAAATATAGATAGATATGTTGCAAAAACTTTTTGGCTTTAATGCAAAAGAGACTTCGGTACGCACGGAGATAGTGGCAGGTATCACCACATTCCTTACAATGTCGTATATACTTGCGGTGAACCCTGCGATGTTTGGTTTATTAGAGGGTATGCCAATAGGTTCGGTGTTTACCTCTACTGCATTGGCGGCTATAGTGGGTTGTGTGGCAATGGCTTTCTATGGTAAACTGCCATTTGCTTTGGCCCCAGCTATGGGATTGAATGCCTTTTTTGTCTATACCGTGTGTATGGGCATGGGGTATAGTTGGCAGTTTGCTTTGACCGCAGTATTCATCGAGGGTATTATATTTATTGTTTTGACTATCACCAATGTGCGAGAGGCGATAGTGAATGCTATCCCTATCAATTTGCGTTATGCAGTAGGAGTGGGTATCGGATTGTTTATAGCCTTTATTGGGTTGCAAAATGCCGGTGTTATAGTTAATAACGAAGCTACACTTGTGACACTCGGAGATGTAACATCGGGTTCGGCACTACTAACCATGATAGGTTTGATTATCACGGGATTGCTTTATGTGAGAAATGTGCCAGGAGCAATGATGTTGGGTATTTTGCTCACTACGTTGGTGGGAATACCGATGGGAGTTACGGATTTTAAGGGTATCGTTTCGCAACCAGAGTCGATAGCACCAATCTTTTGCAAGTTTGAGTGGAATAATATATTCACACTTGATATGCTTGTTGTTGTGTTTACATTCTTGTTTATTGATATGTTTGACACAGTGGGAACATTGATTGGGGTTTCGACCAAAGCAGGTATGGTAGATGAACGAGGTAATATTCATCGTTTGGGTCATGCGTTTATGGCAGATGCTATTGCGACAACAGTGGGGGCATGTCTTGGAACATCGACAACAACGACTTATGTGGAGAGTGCTTCGGGAGTAGCGCAAGGAGGTCGTTCGGGTTTGACGGCTTTTGTGGTTGCATGTTGTTTTGGCGTTGCATTGTTGTTCTCGCCACTATTTCTTTCTATTCCAGCGGCGGCTACAGCACCTGTTTTGATTATTGTGGGTTTGATGATGCTCGAACCTATTAAGAATATAGATTTCGGTGATTATACCGAGTCGATACCTGCGTTTATTTGTATCGTTGTGATGCCATTGGCTTACTCTATTTCGGATGGTATCTTGATGGGTATGATTGCCTATTTCTTGTTGAATCTTGTTTGTGGTAATTTCAAAAAACTTACGCCAGCAATGATTATTTTGTCTGTATTATTTATTTTGAAGTATATATTTATTTGATAGTAAATAATTTGAGTAATGAAAAAACATATTCCTAATACAATTACGTTATTGAATCAGTTTTCGGGTATTGTGGCATGTATATTTGCCTACAATTCGCGTTTTGATTTGGCTTTGTTGTTTGTGCTTATAGGTGCAACACTTGACTTTATGGATGGCGCGATGGCTCGGTTGTTGCGTGTGTCGTCGCCATTGGGCAAGGAGCTTGATTCGCTTGCCGATGTTATTACATTTGGTTTGGTGCCAGGTATGATTGCGTTTAGATTGCTCGGACCACTTGCTGAGGTGTGGG
>JAZLEE010000046.1:0-7036 GCA_045615085.1 Candidatus Aphodosoma sp.
TGATGCAGCGCATGTGAATTGGGGTGGCGAGTGGAGGATGCCGACAATTGATGAGGCCGACGAATTGATACAGCAATGTAGTTGGACTTGGACGCAACTCAACGATGTGTATGGCTATAAAGTGACAGGGCCAAATGGTAATTCTATTTTCTTGCCTGCTGCGGGTTATAAAGGGGCAGGGCCTTCTTATCCTAGTGGAGAAGATGGATTATATTGGATAAGCGATTTGCATCAAAAAACTTATGCTCGTTTACTTGTGATTCAAAATGATAAGATTCCAGTAAGCGTGGGAAAACAAGGAACTCGATGTTATGGATTCGCCGTTCGTCCGGTGCGAGGTAAATAATAATTTTAGTTGTGTCACCCCTACGGGGTTTGTTATATGATATGCCTTACCGGGGGTTGCACCCCCGTCTGGGTTCTGGCACCCTTACGGGGGGTGCACGTGGCATGGCGAAAGGAAATTTTTGTGATATAGTAGAAAAAAAGCTTTAATAAGTTTGTGTATATTTGAAAAAAGTTATACCTTTGTCGGAAAAAACGGACAAAATACCCTCTAAATTCTAGGAAAAAACGGACAAAATACCCTTGAATTTTTAGAAAAAAACGGACAAAATGTAACTAATGTTATGATTGATAGAAGGTTAGATATTTTAATAAAAGAGCATTATAAAACAACAGATAATGCCTTGTTGTTGTCAGGAGCAAGACAAGTAGGAAAAAGCTATGCAATGCGCAAGTATGGCAGAGCAAACTATTCTTGTTTTGTGGAGATAAACTTTATAGAGCAACCTCATGCAGTGCAGATATTTAAGAATGTAAGATCGGTTGAAGACCTTTTGTTGCGACTATCAACTTTTGTTCAACAACCATTAGTGAAGGGAGAAACACTTATATTTTTTGATGAAGTGCAAGTTTATCCTGATGTTTTGACATGGATTAAATTTTTGGTTGATTCGGGGGAATATAAATATGCATTAAGTGGTAGTTTGTTGGGCGTGCAGCTTAAAGATATTCGTAGTATTCCAGTTGGATATTTGTCGGAAATTCA
This sequence comes from Candidatus Aphodosoma sp., assembly GCA_045615085.1. GTDB lineage: Bacteria > Bacteroidota > Bacteroidia > Bacteroidales > Paludibacteraceae > Aphodosoma. The sequence continues at coordinate 1,052 of JAZLEE010000046.1, forward strand.
GGTTTATCCTCTTTGCTTTGAGGAGTTTGTTAGAGCTATTGGTGTAGGCGATGCTACAATTAATGCTCTAAAGAAAGCTTGGATAAATTGTACGGAAGTAGATGATGTGGTGCATCAAAAAATGATGCAATTGCTTAATCTGTATCTTATTGTGGGAGGTATGCCAGCTGCAGTGCAAATGTATATTGATAGTAACAATATGCAGAGCGTTATGGAAGTGCAGCGAAATATTTTGAATTTATATAAAAAGGATATTGCCCAATATGATCGAATGCGAAAACTTTATATACAAGATATTTTTGATCTGATTCCGAGCGAATTGAATGCACAGAATAAACGTTTTGTGTTGAAAAGTGTAGATCAAAATATAAAGTTTTCTCGTAGTGAAAATGATTTTTTATGGTTGAGCGATGCAGGAGTTGCCTTGCCAACTTATAATGTAGAAGCTCCATCTGTGCCTTTACTACTTAATAAACAACGCAATTTGTTTAAGTTATTTCAGAATGATGTTGGATTGTTGGCTTGTCAATATTCTGATGGGATACAATTAGATATTTTGAATGGTGAAAGTCATTTGAACTTTGGAGCTATTTATGAGAATTTTGTGGCTCAAGAACTGAAAGTAAACTCACACACACTTTATTACTACAATAGTAAAAAATTTGGTGAACTTGATTTTCTGATTGAGCAGATGGGCGAATTGATGGCTATTGAAGTGAAATCAGGGAAGAATTATCGTGCGCATCGAGCTTTAGATAAATGCTTGAAATGTGAGGAATTTCATATTAAAAAAGCAATAGTCTTCGGTCATACTAATGTGCATAAGATAGATGATATAATCTATATGCCAATATATATGACTATGTTTATGACAAAAGAAAAAGAATGCTTGCCAATCATATACAAAGTAGATATTTCGGACTTGAAGTGAGAAGTAAAAAAAAAAAATAAATATAACCTGTGGATTTAACCAAAAGATATATAACCATTTTGCTACTGCTTGTGTGTAGCATAGTGGCTTTTCCTCAATCGGGGAAGGGTCCATTGGTTATACATATACCTTATGGGGATACTATCTCACAGGAGTTGATAGACTCGATTTATCGTCAGAAAGGATCATATATTTTGTCGTATCATCCAAAGATGGCGCATTTGATACCAGAGATGCGTTGCCGTCGTACGTTTGTGCCAGCCAAACGTATAGGTGTATTTTCTGTAGCTAAAGAGAAACAAGTGAGCTTCTCGCAGGGCAATTTGCAATATATCCAAAGCCTCAACCATTGGCGATTTGCAGATAAGCAGTTTTATTATACAGGCGAGCGTCATCTGCAAAATGAACAGATAGCAGATACGGTGATGTATTTTGGTTGGAGTGCTAAGGATAGCAGAGCACCTTGGGGAATAAGTTTGTCGATAGATTTGCAAGATTATGAGGGCGAATTCCTCGATTGGGGCGTGAATGAGATACAAGGAGATGCACCAAATACTTGGCGCACAATGTCAAATGATGAATTGTTGTACCTCTTCACCGAGCGTAGGAATGCCGATAAATTGCTAGGTCGTGGCAAGGTAGGAGATATTAATGGTATTATTCTATTGCCCGACGAGTGGGTGTTGCCCGAAGGATTGCATTTTATGCCGATATCTGATGATGTGGTTAATAAATACACCGTAGAGCAATGGACCAAGATGGAGAGCGCAGGGGCAGTATTTATCCCAGCATCTGGTTATTTCAATAATAAGTTGGATCCTAACATGCGTGATGTTGCAGAGTCTGTTCTTTTATCTAGTAGTACATTAAAAAATGATATTTGGCAACTATATAGTGCCATCACTCAAACAAAGGTATTGCATTCATGGACAGGTAATAATCAAGGCAATTTATATTATTCCTTCCCTCGTCGCCTCGTCCATGACACTATCGTTCCACCACCAGCCCCTTGTCGTGAGATAGAGGTCAATGGTGTGACGTTCAACATGATGTGTGTGGAGGGAGAGAGGTATGACTACCTCATTGGGCAGACAGAGGTGACATGTGCACAGTGGAAGGCAGTGATGGGTAGTTTGCCTAAAGGAAGTAGTGTGGGTAATAAACCAGTTTGTAACGTCACATGGGGAGAGTGTTTGGCTTTTATTACAAAACTCAACGAACTGACAGGATTGTATTTCCGATTCCCGACAGTGGACGAATGGCGATATGCAGCCAAGGGCGGACAACATAAAGACGATTTCATCTATTCGGGTAGCGACAACATTGACAAAGTGGGGTGGTATAATGGTAATGCTGTAGGAGGAACTCAAGAGGTTGCACAACTTAAGCCAAATTCGCTTGGCGTGTATGACATGACAGGCAATGTGTGGGAATGGGCAGAGCAATTGAGCAATGGCAATTATCCGTATTTGGGTGGTAGTTACGCATTTAGTGCCGAGTCGTGTCTTTTGAGCAAATCTAAGGGTTTGGCATCAGCCAATCACACAGGTAGTATTGGTCTGCGCCTAGTGCTCGACGTTCACGAATATGTAGATTTAGGTCTCTCGGTGAAGTGGGCAACATACAACGTAGGGGCTACGGCGGCAGAGGAGAATGGCAATTATTACGCTTGGGGCGAGACTGAGCCGAAGGATTATTACGACTGGAGCAGATATAAATGGTGCGATGGCACAAAGAGCGTTATGACCAAATACAACAAAGAGGATGGTCTCACAACACTGTTGCCAGAGGACGATGCTGCGCATGTGAATTGGGGAGGCGAGTGGAGGATGCCAACAAAAGATGAGTTGACCGAACTTCGCGAGCGTTGCGTTTGGGAGTGGACCATGGTGAATGGCGTAAAAGTGTGTAAGGTGATAGGCCCGAATGGCAATAGCATCTTTATTCCGTTAGGAGGTTCGTATAATACGTTTGACGATCAGCTCAATTCGGTGGGTCAGCATGGTTGGATTTATTCTTCAACCAGGTCGTCGGCAGATAATCAAGCTCAAGAGATGAGCATATCCGCTAGTGGTGGCGCACAAACTAGTTGCAGTCGTTGTGTGGGGCTCAATGTTCGTCCGGTGCTACCAATCTATCAAAACCCATTGCCCGAATATGTAGATATGGGCCTCTCGGTGAAGTGGGCGACATGCAATTTGGGGGCATCGCATTTTACGGCAACAGGCGATTTCTATGCTTGGGGCGAGACCGAGCCGAAGGATGCTTATACGGTGAACAACTACAAATGGTATAAAGGTTCGGCAAAAGCTATTACGAGATATTGCACAGTTGACACATTGGGCAACGAAGGGTTTACCGACGGTTTGACCGAGCTCAAGCCCGAGGATGATGCCGCATATATGCAGAAGGGAGGAAAATGGCGCATGCCAAGTGACGCAGAGTGGGATGAATTGCGCCGACAGTGCACATGGACGCTAGTAGAGCGACATGGAGTGAGCGGCTACGACGTGAAGAGCAAGATAAACGGCAACACCATATTCATACCAGTTGTAGGTTTTCGCAGTGGCGATAAAATAGTGCTCGAACATATAGGCGGCTATTGGTCGCGCACGCTCAATGAGATGAAGCAGACGTGTGCGCTGGGGCTCTATATTAATAAGGACGAAAATCGTGTGGGCAAATATTCTAATAGCAGCCGACATAATGGATTCTTGATTCGTCCGGTGTATGACGAAAACAAAGTGACAGTGACGGTGAATGCCACACAAAGCACGGCGCGAATAGGATTTTTGTGTATTGGATATATGAGGGTAGGGAATACCATCACGGTTGACAAAGGCAAATCGGTGTTGTGGAGTGTGACGAATGACCGCTATTTGAGTCAAAGCGATTCGTTGTTGAATCTCACGAAAGACACGACACTTAATGTCACGCTTGCTCCATTTTCGGAAGGAAATTGGGTTGCGCTCGATACTAGCAAGTTTGAGCACGTATTAGATTATTATATCAGCCGAAATAGTGGAGCTGTAGCAGGTAAATATGTTGGTTGGTCGTACTATATACTACCAGTCGTAGAGGGCGAAACATATCGAGTTACCACCCGAGGAGGCCAATTGGCAGCGCCATGGTTGGTGGTGAGTTCGTTGCCCGATCCCGAAACAAAAATTCGAGCCACTAAGGTAGCATGCTCCGATCTTAAAGGACCAGCATCTATAGTGTCGGAAGAATTTACAATTCCAGCTGGTGGTAAATGGCTTATTATTAATGCTTCTAGTAATGGTAAGGAGTTGGTGCTTGAGAAATATTTGCCATATCGATATGGGCTAGGTCAGCAGCAGTGGGATGAGTGTAATGGCCGATGGGGCCATGGTGGTAGGGGGCATGCACCTACCGATCAGTCGGTTATTCAAGGCACTTATGTGCATGGAGTACGACTTAATGTAGCTGTAAAAGGAAGTTTGAACGTATATAAAGTGCCATCGTTGCAAGAGACCACCGAAGAGAATTTTGAGTTGGTGGCCACACTTACTACCGATAAATTAGGATTGCAAAATATCGATTTTCCAGAGCCAATCTACGTTGGCGAAAATGAATATTTGGTTTTTGGTAAACCGTCAGAACCAATGCCGACATTGGTGCCATTGTATAATACAAGAAATTATGGTTACGTGGTTCAAAACTTTTGTCATTTTGTAGGGACGGAAAGAAAGAAAAAGGCAGGTTCTGCACTTATGGTCGATTTTTATTGAGAAATTATATATAATCTATGAAAAAATATTTATTATCTATCTGTTGTTTGATTTGCTGTCAGTGTATGGCAGCAATGGCAAATGTATTACCTACTGATAAAGACACAATAGTTTATGATACTATTGCGTGGCAACCGACGTATGAATTTGTAGGTCATATACTATATCTTGATTCATATAAGGACTTTCCTGACGAAGATTCGATTGAGTATATTTTCGAATATCGAGATGAAGAACCTTGTGTGAAACATAAATTGAGTTTGTGTGTTTTGAGTCCGAATGATTCTGATACTTTGGTAGTTGATTGTGACTCTATTGCAGTCGATCTCGGTTTGTCTGTGAAATGGGCATCTTATAATATTGGTGCAACAAAACCAGAAGAGTATGGCGATTATTTTGCTTGGGGAGAAGTAGTGCCGAAAGAGTCTTATGATTGGGATACGTATAAATTTGGTGCCTCTAATCAGTTAACGAAATATTGTAGTGATAGCGAGTATGGTAAAGATGGTTTTAAGGATGATAAAACTGTCCTTGACCCAGAGGATGATGCTGCAGTAGTTAATTGGGGGGGCTCATGGCGTATGCCGACTGATGAAGAGATGACCGAATTGCGAGAACAATGCACATGGACATGGACTACGCAGAATGGGGTGAATGGATATAAAGTTGTAGGACCTAATGGAAACTCAATCTTTTTGCCCGCTGCGGGTTGCATGGACGGTAGTAGTCTTAACAATGCAGGTTCGCGCGGCTACTACTGGTCGGGTTCGCTCTATTCGAGTTCTCCGAACAGCGCCTTCAGCGTGTACTTCGATTCGAGCTACGTGAGCGGGAACTACAACTATCGGGACTACGGACTATCTGTCCGTCCAGTTTGCGTTAAAGAACAAGAACAGATTCAATCTTATGAATTTGTTGAGAAAGATACTATTTGTGGAAATGAATTGCCATACATTTGGCGAGGGAAAGAGTGTAGTGCTACAGGAGTTTATTATGATTCATTGAAAACGGTGTTAGGCGGTGATAGTGTTTATGTTTTGGAACTAACAGTGTTGCCTCAGCTCATTGGTGAAACGGAAAATAAGACAATTCGTTTGGGTGAAACCTATACATGGCATGGAAAATCTTATACAACAACAGGTATATATAATGATACCCTTGAGAGTACTTTTGGTTGCGATAGTATTGTGACACTCAATCTTGTTGTATTGCAACTAGTTTATGGTGCAGAGGTGTCAGCGTCTATTTGCGAGGGTGAGTGCTATACATGGCAAGGTGCACCTTATAGTGTAGCGGGAACAT